>CANHDG010000059.1 GCA_947459365.1 Saprospirales bacterium | reverse complement strand
CAATCCGAATTTGTCACGGGGAAGCCGACCCAGTGGTCAAAGCAGATTCGGTCAGGGCCTGGGTGAAACGGCTACAAGACGCTGGCGCACAACTGGAATACGAAGAATACCCCGGCGTGCTGCACGATAGTTGGGTGCAAGCCTACGACCAGGGTCGGGTATTCGACTGGTTTGCGCAGCACCGACGCAACCCATTTCCCGAAAAAGTCGTTTTTTCAACAGCCACCCTCCGACACGGAAAATCCTTTTGGCTTGAAGTCCTGTCCAAGGAGGCAGGAGTCCTTGCAAAGGTGACCGCCCACTTTCAAGAAAAAAACAAGCTCTCCATCAGCACCAATTCGGTCAACCGCCTGCGTTTAGACTTGAACAAACACCCTTTGTTTAATAGAAAAAAACCAGTTCAGTTGACCGTGGACGATCAGGTACTCATCAGTAGTGGAACTGCTGAAATTGTCTTGGAAAAAGAAAATAACAGCTGGTCGGTCGTCGTAAACGCAGCGCCAACAACCCCTCTTCGAAAAAAAGCATACCTGGAAGGGCCTATTTCAGACGCACTTTCCTCGCGTCACATTTACGTGTATGGAACTGCCGACAACCCAGATGAGGCTACCTTGGAGCAGCGCAAACTGGCGGCACAAAAAGCGGCAGACTGGTCGTTTTACCGAGGCGAATTTCTGGGTAGAATTATGGTGTTTCCTCGCGTTTTACGAGACCAGGACCTTCGCGAAAGTGATTATGCCTCCTCCAACCTGATCTTACTGGGGGATGCTCAAACCAACCGGGTTATTGCACAAATTGCCCCCTTTGCACTGGCACCCACTCGAGCAGATCTGGGACTCGCTTATGTATTTCCAAATAAAGAACACTATATTTTGGTGAATGCTGGGCTGTCGCTGATGGAGGCTCCAGAGCCAGCTGGCGTATTTCTCTCTGGACTTTCCAGGTACACCACGCCACCTTTTTTACTAAAATCAAAACTTTTTAAAGACCTGGTGGTGTTTTCGAAAGAGCGTGTTTTGGTCAATACGTATTTTGATGAATACTGGGAATTGAATGCAGCGCAAAAACAGGAACTAAAAGCACTATCGGTGGAGGAAGTGGTGCGATAAAGCGGCTGAAATCATGGCTAGATGAAATGGGTGATGGCCAAATACAAACCTAGGCAAATGGAAGAGGCCATAGTTGGTTTTTTTGTGGTGTAAGAAATTGTATTCTGATTTCGCGGTAGTTGGCTGGTTTCGTTGACTTTTCAAAAGTAAATAACGCAGTGGAGTCATGTTTAAATCCATTTCACGCACCGTCTGGTTAGTATCCCTTGTTAGCATGCTGACCGATACGGCCAGTGAGATGCTTTATCCTGTACTTCCGATGTATTTACGGTCCATCGGATTCTCTGTTTTATTGATTGGTGTATTGGAAGGAATAGCTGAAGCAACTGCTGGCCTCAGTAAGGGATACTTTGGAAAACAATCAGACGTATCTGGTAAGCGGGTTCCTTTTGTGCAGTTGGGTTATTTCTTGAGTGCTATTTCTAAGCCAATGATGGCGGTTTTTGTATATCCAGGTTGGATTTTTTTGGCACGCACCATCGACCGATTGGGGAAGGGCATTCGAACAGGTGCACGTGATGCAATGTTGTCGGAAGAGGCAACACCACAAACAAAAGGCAAAGTGTTTGGTTTTCACCGGTCAATGGACACCCTTGGGGCAGTAATGGGCCCTTCAATAGCACTGCTCTATTTGCATTTCTATCCGAACAATTACCCCACTCTTTTTTACCTCGCATTTTTGCCTGGATTACTTGCTGTTTTTACAACTTTACTTTTGAAGGAGCCGAAAAAAACGCGAGAATCTCTTCCAACGTCGGTCGGATTTTTATCGTTTTTTTCCTACTGGAGAGCAAGTTCAAGAGCGTACAGAAAAGTGGTAATTGGTCTTTTGGTGTTTACGCTGTTCAACAGTTCTGATGTTTTTCTATTAATAAAGGCAAAGGAGGCGGGATTGGAGGATACAATGGTTATGGGTATCTATGTTTTTTATAATTTGACATACGCCTTGTCTGCCTACCCACTTGGGATGCTTGCCGATCGGATCGGGTTAAAGACGGTTTTCATAGTTGGGCTGTTCTTGTTCGCTGCGGTATATGCTGGTATGGCTTTTGTGACCGACCCCAGCCACATTATTGGCCTGTTTTTTTTGTACGGCTTGTACGCGGCTGCAACGGAGGGAGTGTCAAAAGCCTGGATAGCCACCCTTTCAAATAAGGAGGAGATGGCAACAGCTATAGGGACCTTTTCAGGAATGCAAAGCATTTGTGCCCTGTTGGCGAGTTCGTTGACTGGGATTATTTGGTTTAGCTTGGGTGCGCGTATGGCATTTTCCATATCGGGCTTCGCCACCTTGGTAGTGGGGGTGTATTTTTATCGTCTGCCAAGCCCCGTTGGGCCCAATGGGGCTGCTTAAGAAATTCAACCTTATAGTTTATTCATTTTGGAACCTTTGAGTGCGCGTTCAGGTAAGCAGGGTCAATTTTTTTACGGTCTATTTCCAATCACTATTCGTACGACTTTTGGTAAAAGGTTGGGTGAGAACTCAAGTGGGTCAATTAAGAGATTAGCACAAGTAGTTAATTTGTTGATTTACCTATATGGTTAAATGCAGGGATTTCGGGAGAAATCAATTGGTCCCACTCCTACTTAGTAATATACTTCTTTATTGTATTGGTTCGGACATTGATAGGGCAGGCATGTTGATGGATAGGGAAGGCAATGAAGGTACTGCAAAAAGGTAGGATAACGTGATCGGACTCTTTTTCCTTTGATGGCTGACGGTTGAAAGCTAATTTTGGATCCGAGATGATTGGATTTAGAAAAAGGGACAGATTAAATTAAACGAATTCACCTTTTCGTTGTCCAACAGTGTCAGGCTAGACATTATGAAAAAGGAAATTTTAGTTTCGTTGCTTATTTACATTTCCTTTGAGGCAAGAGCTCAATATGACTTTTCGGCTGTTACACAACTTCTATCCGATAGTATTGGAGTGATTGGACAGACTGGACAAAATGCAGGGTTTGTGATTGTGCAAGGAGATAGTGTCCTTTACGAAGAGTATTGGGGAGCATGGAACAGCCAAACATATCAACCGATTGCCTCCGGCTCAAAGATGCCTTCCATGGCACTAATAATGCTCCTAATAGACGAAGGCTTTCTTTCAATTAATGACACAGTTCAAGCGTATCTACCTAGTTTTAATGGTAAGCCAGTGATTACACTTCACCAGTTGATGAATCATACCTCTGGGCTACCTGGGCAATCAATGTATATTTCTAATTCGAGCCTCACCTTACAAGAGTCGGTTGACAGTATCGGACAGAACACCCCCATGACCTCTTATGCTTCCGGAACCGCTTTTCAATATGGTGGGGTAGGCATGCAGGTGGCAGGCAGGATGGCTGAAATTGCAACAGGAGTCAGCTGGGAAAGTCTTTTCCAGCAAAAAATTGCAATGCCCCTTGGATTGACCAACACGAATTATGCTGGTTTGGGGCCCAGTAGTAATGTTCGGATAGCTGGTGGTATGGGTACCACAGCACCTGATTTTTCTAAAATATTAACATTACTATTAAATTATGGCAGATATAATAACAGTCAACTGATTGATAGCCTCTCTATTTACAAGTTGCAGAGTGATCAGACCAACGGAGTCCCTATCATTGGTAGTCCCTATTCCAATGATCCGCTAAGGAAGCACTTTAGGTACGGTTACGGTGTTTGGGTAGAAGAAGAATTTAATGGTAAAACCACTCAATTTGGCAGCCAGGGCGCCTTCGGGTTTAGTCCTTGGATTGATCGTTGCAGAAAAATTGCTTGTGTTTTGTTTGTCAGGAAGTCATTGGGGATTGTACAGCCAACCCAAACCAAGCTGCGAAACTTGCTGGAACAACTTATTCCAGTTCAATTACAGCAACCAATTATTTCTTTAAATGGCAGTTCTTTGCAATCTAGTTATCCAGACGGGAATCAGTGGTACCTAAACGATACTTTGTTGTTTGGGGAAACAAGTACAACATTGTTACCATCTGTTAGGGGCAATTATAAGGTCCGTTTTTCTTCTGAGGAGGGCTGTTCGGTTTTTTCAAATGAATACTTCTTTACATTACTGGACAATGAAGCACCAACCATTGAAGACGAGGTAACTCTTTTCCCCAACCCGAGCTCTTCTCTTATTCAAGTTAATTGTGGGAATGGGTACCGGATTTACTCGCCAATGGGCCAACTTTGTAAGATGAGTAGTCAACCAACTACAGAAATCAATATATCAGACTTGTCAAGTGGGGTGTATTATTTAGTTACCGGGAACCATGCGCTTCGATTCTTAAAATGGTAAAATCCTGGCCAGATAGTCCGAAAATTAGTTCTGCTATCTCAAAATGCAAAAGGATGCTGCTAAGCTGGTTGATGGCTCTGAGCGAACGGTGGAACTGAGGAATTATGAACAAAATTTTAATTGAACTATTAGGTAGGTTCTGTAGAACCCAACTCGATAACGGCCTTTTATTCTCAGGGTATGGCAGCTCGATTAAACCCAAATCCTACTTACAAGTCCAATCCATATGAGATTAAGAATACTTCTATTTGGTTGCATAATTCTGCTCGCGACTGAGATATCCGGACAGAATGTATACGATAGTATTTTTGTAAATGGTTCCTGGCGGTATTACATGGCCCACCTTCCAACGGGATATACTTCCAATAATAACTACCCTCTGGTTTTGGGCTTCCATGGCGGACAGCAAGCGGCTACCAGTTCATTGGGTTGGTCGGCGTTTGCTTATCAAAGTCGCTTGTCAGAAAAAGCAGATAGTGAAGGATTTATAATGGTGTATCCAGAAGGGCGGTTGATCAACAACAATCGGTCATGGAACGCGGGGAATTGTTGTCCCCCGGCCATGAACCAATCTGTGGATGATGTGGGCTTTGTTTCCTTGCTTCTGGATACCTTGTTCAACAAGTATGCAATTGACACTACTAAAGTATATGCAACCGGTTCGTCTAACGGAGGTATGCTCTGCTATCGACTGGCATGTGAGCTAAGTCACCGGTTTGCTGCAGTGGCAACCAATGCAGGCTCACAACTTTTCGAACCGTGCAACCCCACGAATCGAATTCCAATAATAAGTTTTCATTCCAAATTGGACCCTATTGTAAAATATGAGGGAGGGATGGGTGGTGCTCCACCCTTAACGACTATCTTCTTTCCATCCCAAGAGGTAATTCTTCAATTTTGGTCCCAAAAGAATAGTTGCCAAAAACGTGATACGATCCAAGATGGAAATGAGATGGATTATGATTTCATCAAAGTGCATGATTGTGCTTGCAACGTAGAGTTCCACCATTATGCAACCTCGGATGGAGGTCACAGTTGGCCGGGAGGAAATCCAAATAATAATCCGGTTTCTACGCAAATAGATGGAACTGATCTACTTTGGTCTTTTTTTCAACAGTACTCTATCGGCTGCGCTACGAGTGGAGTAGTGGTGCCGACAAAGAAAAGTATTGAAAAAAGAGTTTTCCCCAATCCCTTTAGCGACACCTTTCGGGTTATAAATGCGATTGGAGAAGAGGATTACAGATTAACCAATGTGTACGGGCAATTGATTTGGAATGGGAAAGCAATCGAGCAAGAAGATTTCTCCCAACTAACAAGCGGATTTTATTTTTTGAGCGTAGGTAACCAAGTGTTTTTGCTGGCAAAGCAGTGAAAAGTTGGCTATTTGCCCCGTTCCATTATTAAATATTAGACGAATAATATTGCCCCAAATAAATGTCTTTTTATAGCCTTGGTTTTATTTTATTGTTCAATCAACTGTTTCACCTTAAATTTGAGATTAGATCCTAGCCTTCAATGGAGGGTCGGAAATGGATGCTTACACAAATATTGGTTTATTTTAATTTATAATGCCAATCGTTCCAACTTATCGTGATTTCGGGAGGATTTACAAAAGGATGTAAGTTGGTTCGACCACTCAATGCTCTTCAGATTTCTTTTGCGTTGAAAAAAAGAGGTTTTGCAGTTTAGGAATCAAGCTATAAAAGTCAGAACTTAAGGTTTCGTAGCACCTTTAAACCCAATCATTTGACTTTTTTGATAACCACCTATTCAGTGGGTACTGAACAAGTTAATTAGTTTTCTTGATAAAAGCATACAAACACAACCATGAGAAAGATAGGAAGTTTATTGGTAGCCATTCTGGGGCTGTTGTTCAGTGTCAGTGCACAGAGCTTTGATCCGGAATTGGCAACTAAACTGCAGTTCAAACTAGATAGCTTTCGAGCGGCAAACAATTTAAAAGGGATTTCTGCCTGCGTGATGTCCCCTGGATTAGGAACCTGGAAAGGTGTTACAGGCATCTCCCATCCAGGTACCCCCATTTCCTCAGATCTGTTGTTTGGTATTGCAAGTAACACGAAGTTGTTTACTGGTGTACTCTTGTTAAAATTGGCAGAAAATTCAATTATCAGCTTGGAGGATGAATTGCATGAATACCTACCCACTTTCGATCATATTGATTCAACCATCACGATTCGACAGCTTTTGAACCATACGAGTGGATTAGATGATGTGACGAGTGTTACCGGTTATCCTGATTCGATTTTATCAAACCCAAACCGAATCTTCACAGCACCCGAGCTTATGACTTGGATTGGGCCTCCTCTATTCCAACCCGGAACTGGATGGGGTTATTGTAATACCAATTATTTGCTCGCTGGAATGATAGCGGAGCAAGCAACAGGCAAACCTTTCTACCAACTCTTACGGGATAGTATCCTGACGCCGCTTCAGCTCGATAGCACCTTTTTGGATGTTTACGAAACAATTCCCTTCACAGTAGCTCATCCTTGGCAAGGAGGTGTTAATAGCAATACGATCCCAAGGGTGGCATTAAACAGTGCTGCTTGGACTGCAGGAGCAATGTACTCCACAGCAGGAGAAATGGCTCAATGGTACAATGCCCTACTGAATGGGCAATTTCTAAATACGAGCTCCTTGACTGAAATGACCACTTTTGTTGGGTCGGGTAATTATGGGATTGGAATTAGTCGAGCAATTGTAAATGGCCGAACCGTTTGGACGCACGGGGGAACGATTTGGGGAGGATACAATTCTTCGATGATGTATGAACCTTCTACTGGAATCGTGATTTGTGTTTTAATCAACCAGTTGCCCGCTCAAGCGTATCAAGTCTCCATTCAACTGCTTTCAACAATAATTAATCATACTGTCAGTGCTATAGACATTGATGCTGAAGAAATGTCCCAGTCCGTTTATCCAAATCCTACAAACGGCATTGTCAATATTGACATACCCAACCAAGCAATTCAAGGGATAAAAGTCTATGATTCGCAAGGAAAATTAATAAAAGAGGCAACTAAAAGCCAGTTTACCTTGTCAAATTATCCAAATGGAAAGTACTGGATATTGGCTCAGACAGAGGAAAGCGTTTATTGTTTCCCGGTTCTCAAACTATAACGATTTGTCTGCGCTGAAAAATAAGCTTTTCCACCCAATTCTTCGATAAAGGGTTTACTTGGAAGCCTATCAAAAAAAGCGTTTATATGTCCTTTGGGGAAAAACAAAGAATTAAAGTTCATCCATTCCTGCATCCTCTGTTTGGTCGGGATACAACGAAATTTGATGTACTGGCTATCCTGCTTATTGCCTCCTTATTTGCAGCATCCTCCCTGTTCCTTGATGGACAACAGGACCTATCAGGTCTTAAAAAAAGTATATTCACGCTTTTAGCGCTTGACTTAAGTGGGGGAATAGTAGCAAATATGACGAGCGGAACCAACCAGTTTTATGAGTCCTCACTTAAAAAAAAATACTTCTTTCTTCTCATCCACTTTCTACAGCCACTCCTTTTAGCTTGGGTCTTTCCAATGGATTTACCACTCATTTTAGTTACCTCCATGTATACTTTACTTGGTTCTCTCTTGGTAATAAAGATAAGTATAACGAGTGGTCAGCGCGTTGCAGCAATTAGTCTTACTTCCTTAGGTATCCTTCTGGTATTCCTTCTGCCATATAAAAATCCAATACTTAAAGGGATGTTCATCTTGTTTATCCTTAAATTAGTATTGTCATTTAGTGTAAATTGGACAAAAAATGAAAGGAATGAATGAACCCATTTTTCAATTCTTAGAATCCGTAAAAAACCTTTGCCCAAAGGTGACTGTAGCTGAGCTGAGCTATTTGGAAAGTGGCTTGAACCTCTCGGAGTTCAGATCAAAGCACTTTTACATGCACGCAAACACCATTCAACGGGAGATTGGTTTTGTACACCAAGGGTTGCTGCGTTCCTTTTACATCGACCCAAAAGGAAGTGAGATAACGGTTAATTTTGTCCGGGAAGGCTACTACGCCACGGACTACACTGCATTTATTACCAAGACGCCCAGCAAGTATTACTTTCAGTGCATTGAACCTACCCTCCTAGTGAACTTATCTTATGACCATATTCAGGCTGGGTACGATCAATACCCTAACCTCGAACGGTATGGGCGTTTAGTAGCGGAAGCTGTGTTGAAGGTTCAGCAGACACGTATTGAACGTTTTTTGTTTGAAACTTCTGAAGCACGCTACCTTGGCTTCGTGGCAGAAAATCCGGATTTGTTCAATCGGGTTTCCCTGTCTCATTTATCTTCCTATCTTGGAATTGAACGGCAAACCCTGACCCGAATCCGGCAGAAATTGGCTCGAGATTGATTTTGACACTTTTGTGTCAGGTGGCACTTTTTGAATACCCTCAATTTTGCTGGGTAATTACCGGCAATCCTAACTATTAATAAACGTAAATGGGTATGAAAGAAGTAGCAATTATCACCGGAGCCACCTCTGGTATTGGATTAGAAATAGCTAAATTGTTTGCGAAGGATCAAATCGACCTACTACTTGTAGCAAGAGATCAACAAAAATTGCTCCGAATCAAATCTAACTTTGAGGAGCAGTATCGAATTACTGTTTATACGGTTGCAGCTGACCTGACCTCAGCAGGAGCAATTACAGCTATCCGGGAAGCCGTTTACTTAAATGAATTGGTAGTCCAATACCTAGTCAACAATGCTGGATTTGGAGATTATGGCGCCTTTATAGAAAGGGACCTGGACAAATATCGGGAGATGATCCAATTGAATATCTGGAGTTTGACGGAGTTGACCTACCACTATGGAAAAGAGATGGTGAAAAATGGCAGAGGAAAGATAATGAACGTGGCTTCTATGGCGGGGCTACAACCCGACCCAAATTTTGCTGTGTATGGCGCCACGAAGGCCTATGTAATCAGCTTAACGGAGGCAATCCATAAAGAATTTGAGCGGACAGGAGTGACCGTTACCGTGCTTTCGCCCGGCGCGACGGAGTCGAATTTTATGGAACGTGCAGATATGGGTAATGCCAAATTATACGCAAAGGGAGTGATGTCATCGGAGGAGGTTGCCCTGGAAGGGTACATCGGAATGATGAAAGGAAAACTTCATGTAATACCTGGTTTTAAAAATAAAATTCTTGGTTTTCTATCGGGAATCATGCCTTCCAGCAAATGGCGACTCCACATAGCAGCAACCATCATGGCCTCCAAATAAGTAGGTCCCTCTTGGCTGGCAGACAGATTGCCTGAGAACAGCTTTATCCATAAACTATTTGCACGATTAACTATGAAAATTATCCTTTTTGGCGCTACCGGATATTCAGGACGGGCCATTTTAGCAGAAGCCCTTCAGCAGGGTTATGAAGTAACTGTTTTGGTGCGCAATGCATCTAAAATTCAAAGTCAACACCCAAACCTGACCATCGTTGAGGGCGATGTGTTGGATGAAAGTGTTGTGGCCTCCGTTTTAAAACATCAAGAAGTGGTTATCCAGTGCCTCGGTATCGGCGGAAAAGGTGATGGGAAACCTTCAACGTTTATTTCTGACGCTACTAAAATTATGATTGATGAAATGAAAAAGCAACAAGTTCATCGTCTGATCGCTATGAGTAATGTTGGAGCAGGCAACAGTGTAGCCTTTCAGCCGTGGTTTTTTACCAACCTAATTCTCCCGTATTTTATGAAATGGTTGAAGGTAATCATTGAGGATAAAAATAGAATGGAAGCAATCATCATGAACAGTGAACTAAACTGGACGATTGTTCGATGCCCAAATATCGTAGATAAACCCGCAAAAGGAGCTGTTACGGCTACATTAGATGGGAAAGATCTTAAGTTGTCCGTAACACTGACAGATATGGCAGCCTTTATAGTTAACCAGATTCGTTCTTCTTCTTTTTCGAGACAGGCACCGTCTATCAGCAATTAAATGAGCAATTAAATCGTATTTATCGCACGAAAAATAAGATTTTGCATTAAAAAAACTTTATCAATATTGCTAATATTGCTCCTGAACCCTCTGGTATTTGTCTTTGCACAATCTTTCTCACCCCGTGTTATGGAGGTTGATTTAATGAAGGAGGAGCTCTCTTTAGTCCGGTCTAAACTAATTCGAATTCATCCGGAGCCATTCCACTTTCTCTCTTTTGAGGATTTTGAAGAAAAGATAAGTAATCTCAAAAACAGATTAGAGCCAATGCCAGTTGAACAGTGGTACGTGCATTTGGCATCCCTGATCTCATCGCTGCAGGATGGACACACCGTTTTATTATTTAACCAGGAGGACAGGAGGCGATATTTTGATCAAGGGGGTAAAATCTTGCCCTTTCTAGTTCAAGTGAAAGACAATACGCGTGCTGTCCTCCAGCATCATTTTACCAACGATTCAACCCTTTCTGCTGCCGAGCTCCTAAGTGTAAATGGAAATTTGATTGGGGAAGTCCTACAAAATATGCACCAACTAACTTTTGGAGAGTTGGAGGTATTTAGAAATGCCCAGATTACCAATTCCTTTGGCAGAATGTACTGGCTTCTATATGGACATTCCGATTCTGTGACCTTGAGTGTTGAACAACGCAATGGGAAACTGGCATCGGTAACGCACAATTGCTTGACAGAGGCACAATATGACGAGTTTGTAAAAAGCGATTTTCCAAAAATGGAGCAGCGCAAGGCCCATCATATGTGCTTGACCTATGCAAATAACAGGCCGGTTGCATTGCTGAAGCTCAATGATTTTAATACTTACAAAGGTTATCGAGATTCAATTGAACACACTTTCAAAACCATTCAACAATATTCAATTGATACCCTGATAATCGATATTCGAGGCAATGGGGGAGGAGAACATTTCATAACAGAAACCATCAATTATTTTTTATTGGATACAGCCTGGGTATTGGTTTCAAAAGCAAAAATCAAAATGAGTGATGAATTTTATAGTGTCTTCCCCAAATCAGTCCGCTGGCTCGCAAAAATTTTACCCAAAAAACCTTCTATTAAGCTAGCTGCTGCCGTAATGACCAATAACACCAAAATCAGCCGGGTTGTGAAAGTATTTGATCCTACAACAAAAGAACCTTCCTACGAGATTTATACCCGGCCAAAGCAGCATTTCTCTGAAAAACACCGCTTTAAAGGAAAGGTCTTTTTGCTTATCGATCGAAATTCATATTCCATGTCTGGGATGTTTGCTGCCATCCTTAAAGATTATAACAGAGGAGTGCTAGTAGGAGAAGAAACGGGGGGCTTGGCGAATCCCCATGGATCCAATGTTCGTACCACGTTACCACATTCGAAATTTACCTTTACGGTTTCTACTTCAAGGGCATATAGACCCTCTGGTTTCTTTGATCACCATGGTGTAATCCCCGATATTAAGATTCCTTATGAGCAGTTAAGAACAGCCCAGAATGTTGAAACTATTCTTCAACTTCTTTCAAAATTTAATTGAATAAGTCCACTTCAGACCCCATTCTCGGATAATCTTCTCACATGCTATTTATAAGAATAAATTTCGAGGGTAATGAGTAAAATGTTGAACCTAATAAGACAGGGTCTCACTTAAACACACAATCGATTATGTACAAGGAGAGTAAAATGTTAAGTACAAAGATTGGGAGAATCGCTACCTTTCATCGACCTTCTGAGTCAAAGAAAACAGCCCTCCTTTTTTTGCATGGAGTATATTTTGATCACCATCTTTGGGATCAGGTGATCCAAACTATTCAAGATAGAACGATCATTACGCTGGATATGCCTCTCCATGGTGACAGTAAGAGAATATCTAAAGCTGATTGGACAATTGAGGATTGCGCTGATATGCTCCTCGAAGTAATGGATCAATTGCAGCTTGGAAAAGTGGTAGCGGTTGGACACTCTTGGGGAAGTATGACTATTCTTCGGGCTGCCAATCAACAACCCGAGCGTTTTGAGTCCGCAATTTTGTGTAATATGCCTTTCCGTGCGGTATCCAAGTGGAAAAAAAGGTTGATCCGTCTCCAACATACCCTTCTGGTTTTCAGAGATTTTTATACCACACAAGCGTCTAAAGCCTTATTTTGCCAAACATCACGAAGGACAAATCCTACCTTGATCCATCACTTGCAACGAACGATGCGGCTTCTTAGTAACCAGGAAATTAAAAAGGTAGATAAAGAGGTTATCTTAGAAGCAAAGGATTCGAGCCACTTGATTCAACAGATGAGTGTTGCTGCAATTGCAGTAAAGGGAAGGGAAGATTACGTACCGGCACCACCAGTACTGCAAACCATAATGGTGGAGGGAGGACACGTAAGTCCGCTTGAAACACCTGAGGAAATCTCGAAGTTGATATCTGAATTTGTTGCATAGCCCAAGTTTTTCAATTTTCTAAAATAAAAAGCTGTTGAATTAATGTGGAGTATTACTATTATGAGTGAAGACTCGTATATTTGATTTCGAAAATTTAGGTTTGTGATGTGAAGGATACTGTCCCCAAACGGACACTACAAGAACTCTACAGCAAATAACATGACAACTTTATCAGAAAGCATTAGTCAAATTGTTGGGTTAACTATTGAGGAAAAGGCCACAGTTGAAAAAGCCTTTTTTCAAATCGAAATTTTAAAAGGGGAGTCTTGGATAAAACAGGGAAAGATCTGTGACCAGGTAGCCTACGTGGTTTCTGGAAAACTTCGGAATTATTACCTGGACGAAGCAGGAAACGAAATAACCTGTTTTTTTGTAACACCTGAGCTATTTGTATCCGCTTTTTCTAGTTTCCTGACAAATACGCCAACACACGAGAACATTACTGCCCTAGAAGATACCGTATTGAGGGTGATTTCAAAAAAGGGTCTGGAAGATTTGTCTGCGTTGGTACCTAAAATGCAGGTTTTCAGGAGAGTGATTGCAGAAAATCTCTTCATTTTGATGGAAAAAAGAATCGCAATGCTACAGTCAAAGTCAGCATTTGAGCGGTATGAAAAAATGCTCAAGGAACATCCGGATATAATCCTAAGCGTTCCCCTTCAGTACACAGCTTCTTTTTTGGGGGTAACCCCTCAGCACCTAAGTAGATTGAGAAAAGACTTGCTTAAGGAGCAGTCCCTATAGCTACATTTTTTATTCCACATTTGGATATCTACCAACTAAAACTTGAAATTATGAAACTGATAACAAAAGTCAAGGTCCATCAGATGTGCTTTAAAATGACTTTTTTGGTTAATTTTTTTTGGCTAAATGCATCAGAGCTGCTTGCTCAATCACAAGATAATACCATTAAAGATAAAGCTATTGATGGGGGAATTGGACTAGGTTCGATAATAGCTGTTGTTGCGTCTTGGTCAAGAAATCAATCGGTCCTCCTGGCAATATTCCATGGATTATTAGGATGGATTTATGTTGTCTATTTCGTGTTTACAAGAGACGAATGAAATGATTTCTTAACATTTGTTCATTTGTTTGCCGATCATGTATTCAATTTTTGCAGACGAATTTGAATCGAAGCAAATGAACATACTACTCGGCGTACAACAACACACGCTGACCAGCTTAATCATTGTGCTGCGGTTTAGATCTCCCAACAATCAAAGAATAGTTGCCGTTTCACTTTTCCTTGTGCCCACGATTCTATCCAACTCAGTGAATGATACCGACCCCTTGGCCCAACTGATGATGCAGCTATTTTCAATAAAACTCATTTTGGCATTTTTGTCAATTGAACTTCAATTGACAAAAATGAAACAAGAGTATCAATTAAAACAACAACCCTCTGATAAGGTGTGTACTCAATGCGCGTCGACACAGGAGTTTCAGAGCAGTTTCGTCTGCTTCGGCGTTTTCGTAGGGGAAGGAAGACGTATCCCGCTCATTCAAACTGGCCACCCCCCAGCTGTTATGGGCAAGTCAAACAGACATAGGGTTCAAAAAAGAGCGCCACCGAGAAACGGGCATTGACTCATCCTCACATCATTAATTTGCTGAAAGAATAATGGTGGGGACAAGAAAACCAAGTTAAAAACAACAGTTAATCTGAAAATCGAAAATAGTAGGAAAATTAGAATTGCTAGAAAATGAAAAAAACATTCTTTATTGTAGTGATAATTGTGCTTTATACCGCACAGATTTGTGCGCAAGGCTGGAACGTAGGCTCCGGCGGTAATTCATCACGCAACTGTTTAGCGCCAAACGCAAATGGTCCAACTGTGGCTGATATTCTTTGGCAGAAACCTGTAATTTCGGCAATGCATCATCAAAGTTTTATTGATGGTGAAATTGTAGTTACTTGTCCTGTTTTTAATATTAATGACGTATTGCATGGCACCTTAATTGTAGCACGGAATTTATATACAGGAGAAACCCTTTGGACAAAAGATCTTCCTGTAGATTTTCCAGATACAGATTGGAGAATTAGAGTTTCATGTTTTAAAAATGGAGTAATTTATGCCACTCGTTCAGGAAACACAAATTCATCCTATTTATTTGCACTTGATGCATCAGACGGCTCAATAATTTGGAAATCAGAAGATTTAATAGATGAATATGGCCCCGAAAGCTGCTCTTTTTCTGATGATGGAAATCTGATTGCCGGTAATTTGTTCAATATTATTTGTATAAAACCAACGACCGGAGAAACAATTTGGCAAACTCCTCGTCCTGATGCAGCTCCAGCATCTGGAGGACAGGAAGTCTCTGTTTATGGAAATCGCGGGTATTTCTGGATAGCTAATTTTAATGGTCCTAAAATTAGTGTTATAAATTTAGAAACCGGGGAAAATCTTTATTCAAGTGAATCCGTTAGCGGAGGTCTAGTTCAACAGGTATGTCCTTTTGTGGGAACTGATGGTACTCTATATGTGCCAAGAGCTGAAAGTAATACTACAACTGATTTCATTGTCGCATATGAAGATAATGGTGTGGCTTTAACAGAAAAATGGAGAGTACCAATTGGATATTTTCCTTTTTCCACTTCGGGTGAAGGCCCCGATGGGTCGATATATACTTATTCTTCTCAAGGAGAAATAATTCGTTTGAATCCGAATAATGGAGAGATATTGAACACTTCGATTCCATTTCTTTTGGAAGTAGTAAACTCTCCCAGAATGGCGATTGATAAATCAGGACAGATTTTTGTAACTAATGGAGGAGTCAATGGTGCAGTTTATTCCTTTAATCCAGACCTGTCCTTTAGTTGGTCGGCTAATGTTGGTGTTTTGAATCATAGCGGACCTGCTCTTGCTGATAACGGAACATTAGTCATTTCTTCATCAACAAATGTTTTTGCTTATGAAGGCTCCGGAACTTCTGATATTGAAAATATCTCATCCAAAGAATTTTCAATTTACCCGAATCCGACAGTCAATTATTTGTTTATAAATAGATTAAATGAGTATAAGAATCTTGCTATTTACGATATGACAGGTCAACTGATCAATTATTCTGAAGCTGTTAATAATCAAATTGATGTTAGCAATTTCCAAAACGGTATTTATATTTTGAAAATCGAAACCGAGAAAGGGATATTAACCAATAAATTCGTAAAACAATAAATAGTTAGTGAAATGAAGAACGTCCAGTTTAACTGTTGCTACCGGAATAGCCTCGTGACACTTACACGTGCAGCCTTGTTTCAGTCTAACAAAAACGAGCCCCAGTGTGAGCTTTCCAGTTTAAGTACCGTTCAAAAATAGACAAATTCATTTAAT
>CANHDG010000058.1 GCA_947459365.1 Saprospirales bacterium | reverse complement strand
TAATAAAATCCTGATTTTCATGAAATTACTTACAAAACAATTTTATATACATTTAAAACAATATTCGAGTTACTAACATTGTGGAAAACTATATACATTTTTTTTAAAATTGAAAATCAATTATTTGTGTAAGTTATCAACATACTGTGGAAAAACTCCCAAGCGGCATACTTCCTACTTGCCTTAATTTCGCAGTCTGATTGCGTTGAAACAAAAAACGGTTTCCCGTTTCCTTTCCGCAACGAAAACACCCTTAAAAAGAGCCCTTTTCACACGACCTGTTGAAGGTCAATACTTTAATAAATTCGGTTGTACGGACGGAACTTGATTCGCTCAAGGCCTCCTTTCGTTTTCTCCAAATCAAATGAAAAAGATTGACCTATGATCAGCCTGTTTCTACGCTTTTTTTAGCAATGCACCGGCCGGTTGTAATACTTCAACAGCGGCTTTTTTCCGCACCAAAAAAACTACCATAACAAGTAATCATACACCATCCATGTCACAAGCAATACCCAGCACAGAACCCATTTTGATGGAGAATCCCAACCGGTTCGTCCTCCTTCCAATCAAATACCCGGAAGTATGGGACTGGTATAAAAAAGCAGAAGCATCTTTCTGGACTGCAGAAGAGATTGATTTGGCACAAGACCTGAGCGACTGGGACAACAAGCTGAACGACAACGAACGGCACTTCATCAAGCATGTGCTTGCCTTTTTTGCCGCTTCCGATGGAATTGTCAACGAAAACCTGGTGATTAATTTCATGAGCGAAGTCCAGATTCCAGAAGCCCGCTGCTTCTACGGATTCCAAATCGCCATCGAAAATATCCACTCAGAAGTGTACTCCCTTCTGATTGACACCTACATTAAAGACCCAAAAGAAAAAGACTTCCTGTTCAACGCCCTCCAAAACCTGGAGTGTGTATCCAAAAAAGCCAACTGGGCACTTCGTTGGATCGAAAACGCTCCAACATTTGGACACCGGCTGGTTGCCTTCGCAGCTGTAGAAGGCATCTTCTTCTCCGGCTCGTTCTGCTCCATCTACTGGCTCAAAAGCCGCGGGCTAATGCCAGGACTAACCTTCTCGAACGAGTTGATTAGCCGAGACGAAGGTATGCACTGTGATTTCGCTTGCCTACTGTTCTCCATGCTTCAAAGCCCACCTTCCCCAGAAGATGTTCGGGCCATTATCACAGAAGCCGTAGAGTTTGAAAAAGAATTCGTGACCGACGCCCTGCCTGTAAGCCTGATCGGCATGAACGCCCAACTCATGCAGCAATACATCGAGTTTGTGGCCGACCGCCTATTGATGACCTTGGGCCAACCAAAAATATACCAAGCCACCAATCCCTTCCCATTCATGGATATGATCTCTATTCAAGGAAAAACCAATTTCTTTGAAAAACGAGTGGGTGACTACCAAAAAGCAGGGGTAATGGCCAACCGAGAAGAGCAAACCTTCTCCCTCGACGCTGACTTTTAACAAACGACCAAATATTTAATTTTTATTACACACATCTTAATCTGTCTCTATGCAAGTAATTAAACGATCCGGGCGCCGCGAAGACGTGTCTTTCGACAAAATCACCGCGCGGCTTAGAAAATTATCCTACGGCCTCGATCCTCAGTTTGTCAGTATCCATGAAATCTCCAAAAAAGTAATCATGGGCCTCTACGATGGTGTCACCACCGTAGAACTCGACAACCTGGCTGCCGAAACCGCCGCTACCATGGCCACCATCCACCCGGATTATGCCCTGATGGCTGCTCGAATCGCCGTTAGTAACCTGCACAAAGAGACCGAAAAGAGTTTTTCCAAGGTAATCGATGCCTTGTATAAATATGTGGACCCCAAAACGGGGGAACGCGCGGGCTTGATTGGGGAAGAAACCCACCAAGTCATCATGAAGCATAAAGACCGCTTCGATAGCGCCATTATCTTCGACCGGGACTTTGATTTCGATTACTTCGGATTCAAAACCCTGGAGCGCTCTTACCTGATGCGCATGCACGGAAAGGTGGCAGAACGCCCCCAACACATGTTTATGCGGGTCTCTGTCGGTATCCATGGCGAAGACATCGAGTCCGCCATCGAAACCTACAACTTAATGAGCGAACGCTGGTTTATACACGCCACCCCCACGCTCTTTAATGCCGGCTCTCCAAAGCCTCAACTCTCCTCTTGCTTCCTTTTGAGCATGACAGAAGATTCTATTAACGGAATCTTTGAAACCTTGCAACGCTGTGCCCTCATCAGCCAAAGCGCAGGAGGTATCGGCCTAAGCATCCATAACATCCGCGCAACTGGATCCTACATAAAAGGAACTGGAGGCACCTCGAACGGAATCGTTCCCATGCTTCGGGTCTTTAATGACACCGCCCGCTATGTTGACCAAGGTGGAGGCAAACGAAAAGGAGCTTTCGCCATTTACCTCGAACCTTGGCATGCCGATATCTTCGAATTCCTGGACCTGAAAAAGAACCACGGAAAAGAAGAAATGCGCGCCCGTGATCTGTTCTACGCCCTGTGGATCAGTGACCTGTTTATGGAACGGGTTCGCGATGACAAATCCTGGTCGCTCTTCGACCCAAGTGAAGCATCCGGACTCTTCGATTGTTATGGAGCCGAATTCGAAGCCCTCTATCACCAGTACGAACAAGAGGGACGCCAACGAAAAGTGGTAAAAGCCCGCGACCTCTGGAACGCGATCCTGGAAAGCCAAATAGAAACCGGAACTCCCTACATCCTGTACAAAGACCATGCAAACCGGAAAAGCAACCAGCAAAACCTGGGAACTATCCGCTCTTCCAACCTTTGTACCGAAATCATGGAGTACACCTCCAAGGATGAAGTGGCCGTCTGCAACTTGGCCTCCATCGCACTTCCCAAATTTGTTCAAAACGGCGCCTTCGACTTCCATAAACTGGTCGAAATCACCCGGGTCGCTACCCGCAACCTGAACAAAATCATCGATGTCAACTACTACCCCATCCCAGAGGCGCGGAATTCTAACATGCGGCACCGCCCCATCGGAATCGGGGTGCAAGGCCTGGCCGATGTGTTTATCCTCCTGGGAATGCCCTTCGAAAGCCCAGAAGCCCGCAAACTGAACAGCGAGATTTTCGAGGCGATCTACTACGGTGCCATGCTCGAAAGCATCGAATTGGCCGAAAAATTTGGCGCCTACGAATCGTTCCAAGGCTCCCCACTGAGCAAAGGTCTTTTCCAGTTCGACCTCTGGAATGTAACCCCAAGCAATAACTGGGACTGGGCAGCCCTCCGCGAGCGCGTCAAAAAATCAGGCGCCCGCAACTCCCTACTCCTGGCCCCCATGCCCACCGCCAGCACCAGCCAAATCCTGGGCAACAATGAGTGCTTCGAGCCCTATACCTCTAACCTTTACACCCGCCGTACACTCGCCGGAGAACACATCGTGGTAAACAAACACCTGATGCGTGACCTGGTGCGCTTGCAGCTCTGGAACGAAGAAATGCGGGAAGCCATCATGGCCGCCAACGGATCGATCCAAGGAATGGAGGATATCCCCGCACCCGTCCGCGAAATCTATAAAACCGCCTACGAGATTAGCCAAAAAACAATCATCGATATGTCGGCCGACCGCGGTGCATTCATCTGCCAAAGTCAAAGCCTTAACCTGTTCATGGAAGCGCCTACCTTCGCAAAGTTGTCTTCCATGCACTTCTACGCATGGCAAAAAGGCCTCAAAACCGGCATGTACTACCTGCGCTCCAAGGCTGCCACTGACCCAATCAAATTTACTTTGGGGCAAAAGCACCAACAAAAATTCAGCACCAGTAACATCGCGGTTTCCGCAGAAACCAGCGTGCGCACCAAGGTAAGCCAAAGTTTGCCCGATATTCAGGAACTCCGACAAGAGCCACCCTCCGCCCTCTCTATGTCCGTCCCAGACCCCATGATCGGAAAGGTATGCAGTATGGACGATCCATCCTGCGAAGCCTGCTCTGCATAACTCCCTTCCCCCTGGACTATGCACCCCAACTAGGGTGCATAGTCTAAGGAATAATCCTAAACCCTCGGCGTCTTCCATCGAATTCGAAAGACCGTTCCGAATCTATCCGGCAAGCAAAGGTGTAGCAATCGTTTCAGCGTACATTAGTCCCTTCCCTTTGCTTTTCCATGAGTGTGCCGATCGCAGTAATGTATGAAGGCTCCGCTGTTAACTGATTTCCAGGCTTGACCGGGCTAAAGGAAGGCGTTCCCACAGGAGGAGGCGCCTTCTTTTTTGTTTTATCCCCCATTCCATACAATGCAAGTTTACTATCTTAGCCGTTTGAATGGGTATTAACAGCCCTGCTTCTATAAATAATAACTTCCTTTACCACCCAACCACTACATTTGCAATCAAAAAAATGCCCAATAATTCTACTAAACGCAAAGATGGCCTGCTCCTGGCTGCCATCGCATTGATCGGTTTGACCGGACTCTTCCTGATCCAAACCACCCGCGAACAGCAGCAAACACCCGAAAACGGCAAAACCGTGCTGCAACCGACTTCCAATCCCGCAGAAGCGCAGGCCGGTCCCCAAGCCAGCATACAAAATGTACCCCTGAACCTGCTGCGCGAAAGCGAACAGCCTGAAATGAACGTCCCCTTCACCTACGAACTGGCCGATTTCTCCAAAGGCGGTCAATACCTACTCGACCCAGGGGACGGAAGCACCTTGCAGACCTTTGTCGACGGCAAACTGAACTATACCTACCGCCAAGCAGGCGTCTACTCGGTCTCCATTTTCGCCGTAGATGGGGATAAAAACTATAAGATGTTGACCGTCTCCAAACAAGTGGCCAACAAAACTGAACTCAAAAACATCAACCAAAAAACCCGAAAACCCGTCATAGATTATTAATACACTATTTTTTTTGCCAAACACTCCGATTCTTTTAGGATTGAAGTAGATTTGTCGTCTAACAAATCACGAATCGATTGGCACCATGAAAAAAATCGGAATTTTACACGGTAAAGAAAATACCTTCCCAGAAGCCTTTGTTGAACGAGTTAACTCCAAAAACATTAAAAACGTCGTAGCAGAACGGGTTTTAGTAGATGAACTGGCACAAGGAAACCCTTCCCCTTATGCAGTCATTATCGACCGAATCAGCCAGGATGTTCCGTTCTACCGCGCTTACTTGAAAAATGCGGCCCTCAACGGTACCGCTGTAATCAACAATCCATTCTGGTGGAGCGCTGACGAAAAATTTTTCAATAACTGCCTCTCTACTAAAATTGGGCTGCCCGTCCCTCGTACCTTTCTCCTGCCTTCGAAAGAGATGCCACCCGATACCTCCGCGCAAAGCTTCCGAAACCTGAAATACCCACTCGATTGGGAAAAAATGGTGGAAGACCTCGGTGGATTCCCGCTTTTTATGAAACCACACTCTGGCGGAGGTTGGAAAAACGTGTACAAGGTGGATAATTTCGATGAATTGTTTGCCGCCTACAATGAAACCAATGACCTGGTCATGCTGCTCCAGGAAGCCATCGAATTTGATGCCTACTTCCGCTGCTATTGCCTGGGTGGTAAATACGTCCGAATGATGGACTATGAACCCCGCAACCCGCATCACCTCCGGTACGTGGCAGACCACAATGTTTCCAAAGAATTAAGGGAACAAATGCATGAGTTAGTCCTTCGCATCAACCACGCACTTGGATACGATTTCAATACCGTCGAATTTGCCGTCAGAGAGGGTATTCCCTATGCCATTGATTTCTGTAACCCAGCCCCAGACGCTGATGTACACTCTGTAGGAGAAGAAAATTTTGAGTGGGTAGTCGAAAATGCCGCTAACATGGCCATCGAAAAGGCACTGTCCCACAAGGAAGGCGGTAATAACCTGACATGGGGAACCTTCGTCCAAGGATCCGTTCAAGGAATGATGCCAGGATTGCCCGCCGAAACCGGCGAAAAGACAGGTAAAAGTAAGAAATAAGATTCGCTAATTCAGTATTGAGCTGCCAACGGAAGCCAATCCTATTGCCTGAAGCGCCCACCTGCTGCGCTTCAGGCTTTTTTGGCCCATGACTAATGGACACCCCAAAAAAGGAAGGATTGAGCAAAAACAACGAAATAGAAAGGTAGAATGTCGAACTCTGAAGGTAGAATTTCGACATTCTACAATCCTTCAAATCCACTAAATACCCTCTTTGGGGTAGAAAGTCTTATTTTTTGGCATTATTTTAGATACATTAAGACTGTCTTTTTAATCCGTTCCCTCGATAAGTACGACCTATCTATTATTGTTTGTGATGAGAAAGATATTTACCCTGTTACTTGTTAGCCTATTCGCTCATTCGGTTTCTGCACAATCGGTCAGCTTCGAAGAGTTTTTAAGCCAATTTCCAAAGGCAAGTTTGCCATATTCGCTCAGTCAGGAGGCACTCCGCAGCCAATTGGAGCAACGTGCCGGAAATCAGCCTGTAGAGCGACCCAAGTTGCTGGAATGGCAATATTATGAGTTTCTACCCGCTTTGGAAGAGGACGCCCGCACCAACCGCATGCCTGTGTATCCAGAGCCCGTGGTCGCCCTCGAAAATGAAACCCACCACGCTGTTATCTACAATACCGGAAGAAATTTTGCCCGCCAATACAAAACATACAACATCGCCGTGTTTGACAAAAAAGGCAAACTGATCGCTACTCGCTGTATTGGTGGAGTAAACCCTGTCATGTTAGCCACCGCGCACATTAGCAAAGACTTCATCATTACGATTGAAGAATTTAGCATTAACTGGGCAAAAAGCTACAGTACACATGGCATTGAAGGAAACTCCATTCAAAGCCTGACCCGACTCAATACCCGTATTGTGAAAGCTACTGCGGCCGTGAGCGATTCTTTAGAAAATTGGAAAAACAACCCAGATCTCCTCGAGAACACCCATTCCCAAGAAGCGGCAAAGTAAACCCCATTCAATCTCCTGCAGGCCCATGAAAAGGACGATACTGGAGCTATTTTCTACCTAAGCGACCCTTTTAAACCTCTAGTTGCGGTGTACTCGTCACCTCTTCCCCTCCGTTGGCTTTGAAGCCAATTCGCTGCACCGTATCCGAATCATCATCATAATCCTCCCAACGAGCTGCCTCCGTAATAAACTCCTCAACATGCCTTAAAATATAAGGCGCCTTCATCTCCTCCGGACGGTAAATTGCGATGGTTTTGGGAGGCAACTGCTCTCCGTATTTCTCAATGTAGGGATACTGAATTAAGACCAAAATTTTCCCATTGAACAACTGTTGGTAGACCAAGGTACCATTTTGTTTAATCAAATCCCGGCGCAACCCGTCCCCCATTGGTTCGCCCAAGCCACTGCTGGCAACCCCAAGACTGAGTACAATGGCTTCTAAATTGCCAATTTCACTGCGCAGCTCCACTTTTCCGGGAATTTCAGCAGCCTCTACCGCCGAATTGAGTTGTTGCTGGATCGCTTCCCTCAATTCATTTTGCCAAGCCAACCGGTACTTGGCTGTATTTAATAAGGTTTCCTTATAGCGGATCACCCTCGCCTTTAGACCGCTGTAATCTGTTTCGTTAAATGACATAGTAATTAAGTTGAATGGACGGACCGCCTCCCACAACCGCTGTGAAGCAAGCAGGGCCCGCAGATTTTGCAAATATGCAACATCCTTCCTGACAAAGTGCACAATAATTTCCCAAATGCTCGTTCTCAACGTACTTTTGCAGCCATTTCTAAATACAAGCACAGGCTACCACTATTATGTCCACACCAGCTCGATTTTTTATCCTTTTATTGTCCATCCTCTGGCTCGGAAGCTGCAAAAACGATCCGGCCACAACCGGCACCCCTGCCAACGCCCCCACAGAAGTCGGAACAGCAGCCCCCTCCGGCACCAAAACATATACCGTCACAGAGGGCATCGTCTATTGGGCCGGCAAAAACGACGTCAGCAACAGCCAACACAATGGCACCATTCAGGTCCAGGAAGGAACCCTCACCCTGACCGACGGCCAACTCACAGCTGGATCCATCAACCTCGATATGAACTCCATCTCTGTCCAAGACCTGAAAGACCCAGGTGAGAAAACCGATCTGGAATCCCATCTGAAAGATGCGGACTTCTTCGAGACCAATAAATACCCAACAGGAACGTTTACCTTCACAGAATCGTTCAAAAGCACCAATCCAGGCTTTAACGCCGTGGTTCCCGGTCAGCTAAAGCTGAAAGACAAAACCCACAATGTGAATATCCCTGTGAATCTGACGTTCAATGGAGAGGAATTAAGCATTAATTCCGCTACGTTTATTATTGACCGCACAAAATGGGGCATCAATTTTCGCTCAGGCATCCTGAACACCGCGAAGGATAAACTCATCAGCGATAATGTACCCATCCAATTGAGCCTGAAGGCCAAAGCCAATTAATAAATTCTAAAAAGGCCGGTTCTGGCGCATAAAAAGCAGCACCGGCCTTTTCATTTATCCCTACCGGTAACCAGGATCGTCGTACTCATAGACCTCCGTCGAGAATGCCTGCTCCATCTTTCCGCGATCAAATGCACCCTCCCAATTGGATACAACTATTGTAGCAACGGCATTCCCAATAAAATTCGTAATCGCCCTAGCCTCCGACATAAATCGATCTACCCCAATTAATAAAGCCAATCCCTCTATCGGAATCACCTGAATGGCGGAAAGCGTAGAAGCCAACACCACAAAACCACTTCCCGTTACCCCAGCAGCCCCTTTGGAGGTAACCATCAACACACCGACCACCGTGGCGTATTGAGCAATGCTTAAATCAATGCCATAAACCTGGGCCAAAAACAAAACCGCCATCGACAAATAAATAGTCGTACCATCCAAATTAAAAGAATAACCAGTTGGTACCACCAGACCAACCACCGGTTTTGGACAACCCATCTGCTCCAATTTCTCCATTAAAGCCGGAAGCGCCGCCTCACTCGATGAAGTGCCCAACACCACCAACAACTCTTCTTTGATGTAATTTAAAAGAGACAGGATTTTGACTCGATATTGCCTTAATATCCACCACAACACACCAAAGATAAAGAGCGCCATGGTCGAGTAAACCGTCAACATAAGTTTTGCTAACGGAGCCAGGGTATGCAGTCCATATTTGCCAATCGTAAATGCCATCCCACCAAAGGCCCCCAAAGGCGCCAAAAGCATCACCCAGTGCAACCATCGAAATACCCACTTCAATATACGCGACAAATACTCCAATACCCGCTGCTTCCCACGATAGTACCCCAATCCTGTACCGAATAACAAGGAAATTAGTAAAACTTGTAAAGTAGTATTGGATACCAAAAAATCCAACCAAGAAAAGGCTTGCGCCCTGGATGTGTAGTTAGCGACCTCCACCTCGGTGCCTGCAGGAACTACTCCCAGGCCGGGTTGTATTACATAGGCAACCAACACCCCAATTAACAAGGCAAGTGTAGTAACCACCTCAAAGTACAAAAGTGCCTTCAAACCCACTGTACCGACCCGTCGCAAGTCGCTCATGCCGGATACCCCAATGGTAATGGTCAGAAAAATAAGTGGAAAAATAAACAGCTTAACAAGCTCAATAAAATATTTACCCAAAGGCCCCATCTCCACCGCCTGCTCAGGATAAAAGTGACCCATAGCGGCACCCATTACCACCGCAAATAATACCCATGTGGATAAATTGGTTACGATTTTCCGCACGACACCATACAAAAATTTCTACGCTGGCACCTGCCAACCATTGTAAACAAAACTCCCGAGAAGCACCCTGCTCCTAAGTAAAGTTGGCCCTCGATGTACTCCTCATGAAGTGAACCTGACAAAGGTACTCAAATAGACCCGCTGCCCGCACTTCCTTGGAAAAAGTGTTTTTTTTTGACTAGTGCCGACTGCCCGAATTCCACATACCTAAGGCAAGGGGCAAAAAACGAACCAGCAACATAGCAAAAATTGCAATTGTAATAATGAGCATGACAATAAAGTTTGGTTGTTAAAAAAACCAGTCTGGGGGAATAAAACCATATTGTGCTCTGGGATATGACGCGAATCTCCAACATTTATTTGGCCCAACCAAAAAACAACTGCATTTTTTTTCAAATTTTTCCTTTCCCCTATATGCTTCGTAAATTAATAGGATTTGTGTTACCTTTGCAGGGTTAATTTACAATAAAAATCCTAGGCGTATGGTCTATAACAGTATTTTAGAAACCATTGGCAAAACCCCCTTGGTACGCCTAAATAGAATAGTAGAGCATATCCCAGCTACGGTATATGCTAAACTGGAAGGCCTCAACCCCGGCTTAAGTGCAAAAGACCGAATTGCCCTGTACATGATCGAACACGCGGAACGAACCGGCAAACTGAAGCCCGGAGGGACTGTTGTGGATGCTACTAGCGGCAATACCGGCTTTAGCTTGGCCATGGTCTGTGCCATCAAGGGGTATCGCTGTGTACTCACCGTTACTAGCAAAATCTCCGAAGACAAGCTCAGTAGCCTTCGGGCCATGGGCGCAGAGGTCGTCCTCTGCCCCAAAGATGCCAAGCCAAACGACCCAGAATCCTATTACCGCAAGGCACAAACCCTCGCTGAAGAAATCCCAGGCGCGTATTACATCAACCAAAACTATAACCTGGACAATAGTACCGCGCATTACCTCAGCACCGGTCCCGAAGTTTGGGAACAAACAGAAGGGAAAATTACCTACCTGATTGGATCCGCAAGCACCGGCGGTACACTCTGTGGAACCGGTAAGTTCCTCAAAGAACAAAACCCCGATCTGAATATCATTGCGACCGACGCCTACGGTTCTGTTCTCAAAAAATACCATGAAACAGGCGTCTACGACCCCAACGAAATCTACTCCTATCAAATGGAAGGCGTCGGCAAAAATATTATCCCCTCCAACTTCGACTTTGGACTCATCAATGAGTTCATCAAAGTGACTGACCAGGAAAGTGCCATCAAAGCTAGATCCCTCGCCACTACCGATGGTATCTTGTCCGGCTACTCCAGCGGAGCCACCCTCCAATGCCTGGACCAAATCGCAGATCGACTCACGAAGGACGATGTAGTTGTACTCATTTTTGCCAGCCACGGGATAAAATACGTTTCCAAAATATTTAACGACCAATGGATGCGCGCGCAAGGCTTCCTCGAGGAAGAAGAATCAGTGGCCATCCCTCATGCACACTAAACTATGGATTTATTCGATCGCATCCTGAAACAAGCCGGACCACTCGGGAAATATGCCGAAAGAGCCGAAGGGTACTATATGTTCCCTCAACTAGAAGGGGAACTCGGCAATCGCATGTACTTTAATGGTAAAGAAGTGGTCTGCTGGAGCATCAACAACTACCTGGGACTTGCAAATCACCCAGATGTTCGGAAAGCAGATACCGAAAGCGCCCAAAAGTGGGGCCTCGCATACCCCATGGGAGCCCGTATGATGAGCGGTGAAACCAAACGACATAAACAACTGGAAACCGACCTGGCACACTTCGTCGGAAAAGAAGACGGCTACCTGCTCAACTATGGCTACCAAGGCATCATGTCTGTCATCGACGCCCTCCTAAGCCGCCATGATGTGGCTGTCTATGACTCTGAAAGCCATGCCTGTATCGTAGATGCCCTTCGAATGCACCTCGGCAAACGCTTCGCTTTCACCCACAACGATATCGAAAGCCTGGAAAAAAACCTGGAACGCGCCAAACGAATCACCGATGAAACCGGTGGTGGCATCCTCGTTATCACAGAAGGCGTGTTCGGTATGCGCGGAGACCAAGGTAAATTACGCGAAATCGCTGCCCTGAAGGATAAATACAATTTCCGCCTGATCATCGACGACGCCCACGGATTCGGAATGCTGGGCGCTACCGGTGCCGGTGCCGCCGAAGAACAAGGTGTCACCGAAGCAGTAGACCTCTACTTCAGCACCTTCGCTAAAAGCATGGCCCTGATCGGAGCCTTCATCGCTGGCCCTAAGGAAATCATCCGGTTCCTGCGCTACAACATGCGCTCCCAAATCTACGCCAAATCCCTGCCAATGCCCATCGTAGAAGGAGCCATCAAACGCTTCGAACTACTCAAAAGCCAACCACAACTCCGCGAAAAGTTGTGGCAAAATGTTCATAAACTCCAACAAGGTCTCAAAGACCGTGGTTTCGATATCGGTGATACCAATACCTGCGTAACCCCTGTCTATATGCACGGAGAAGTAGAAGAAGCAATGGCACTCGTAAAAGATATGCGAGAAAACTTCGGCGTATTCTGCTCCATCGTCGTCTACCCCGTCGTACCAAAAGGAATGATGATCCTCCGACTGATCCCAACAGCCGTTCATACCGATGAGGATATTCAAATTACCCTGGACGCTTTCTCCGCCGTTGGCGAAAAACTGAAAGCAGGGATCTACAAACCAGCAGTACCCACTCCGGCATAAACTCCGGAACCGTTTCATAGCAAAAGAGCTGTCTCCTTTCCGAGGCAGCTCTTTTTTTATCCCCAACCGAAATCATCCAAAAAATTCTTATACCCCTTTTCCCCTTTTTTCTGAAATATTCTACCAATTAAATCGCCATCCACCATGCCATCTTCCTACATTCCCCCCACAAACTAACTGAATACCAAGTTTTTCTAAATAAACTAAAAATAAATTTGTCAATCCAAACTAAATAACCGTATCTTTGCAGTCTAATAAATCGCGGGATGGAGCAGTTGGTAGCTCGTCGGGCTCATAACCCGAAGGTCGTCGGTTCAAGTCCGGCTCCCGCCACTAAAAAAAAGTCACTCCTTATAGAGTGGCTTTTTTATTTTCCCACCCTAACACGCCGGATTGCCTTTCGACCATCCGCAAGGCTCATCTCCAACACAAACCATCGTTCGGAAGTCTCCACAGCAGGTACAAATATTAGATGACCTGCCAAGTCCATGTCAGATCGCACTAAACGCCCATCCAGGCTCCATACACGGACTTCCTTAATTTCGATCGCCGACTCAACCCACCAGCCCGCCTGAGCTAAAGTAGGATACACCAACAGCGTTGGCTCCGGCTCCACCCTTCCAATTCCAGTAGCGCCACAATCCAAAGCCTGCAAACGAAGCCACATCTGCTGATCAAACACAATGGGCACCGGACTCAAATTTGAACTGTTTCCTTGCCGAACAATCACCCAGCCTTTACTTGGTACCACATGAATCTTCTGGTCATTTTTTCCAAGTGCTGCATACAGGTCCAAGGGAGCCGCCGGGCACAGGGGGCCCACAAAAGGAAACTGCAGGCCAGGCACCAGATACGTCGCGCCCGAATTGAGCCACCATAAATACCCATAGCTGGGATTCATCGGTTGACTCGACTGAACCATCGACTGAAAGTACAACGAATCGCTCAGTAAGGTAGTGCTTCCCCACTTTCCTTTAGCCAACATCAGCAAACCAAATCGCGCCATGTCCCGCGCGCGGCCGTATTGAACATGGTTGATCCACAATCCTCGCATGCCAGTCTTGTCCAACAGGCGGGTTTTCGTGAACTGCTGTAAGGACCATCCAGTAGCCTCCTCCAAAACATCGTGCAACAAATGATACGGGGCATTGTGATATGCCCAGCGGGTCCCTGCATTCGCCAGAAATTGCAAACAAGCAGGATCCGTGCAGTCATCGTCAGGAACCCCGTCGTTGAGCCCAGTACTCATGCTGAGCTGATGGCGAACCGTAATCAACTGCTCTTTTTCCGGCGTACAACTCGTCCAACCCGCTCCCAAATAAGTAGAAGTAGCCGCATCCAGCTCGATCAGCCCTTCCTGCTTCGCCTGCCCAACTAAAAATGCCGTTAAGGATTTCCCCGCGGAGGCCCAATACCAAAACGAATCTCGGGTGTACGTTCCGAAGTACTTTTCTAGCACTATCTTTCCATCCTGCAATAAAATAAACGACTTGCTATCAGTCGACTCCAAAAAGGAATACAAACTATCAATAGCTTCCGGACAAAAACCCACTTCGTCCGGCGAAATAGTTTCCCAAGTCGTTCCAACAAGCGGCGGAAAATAGAGAGATCCCCCCTGAGCAAACAGTGATCTGCTGAAAACAAACAGAAGTCCCCAAATAAGTACTCGCATAACCGTTTGTATTGTTATTGAAGTGAAAATAAATCCTCGACCCCGGGCACCCTCGCACAAATAAACCCTTCGGCATAAGCGGCCTGAATAGGTCGACCAAAAACACGGGCTTTCGCCTCCATAAAATCCAGAAAATCCTTTCCGGAAATAGGCGTGCTCGGCGCCTCCGCCTCCGGAGCGTAAAACTGCGACTTAAAAGCCCGAATCGCCTTCATTTTTTGTTCAAAAAAGGGCGTGATATCCACCACAAAATCGGGTTGCAATTGTTGGTCCTGGATGTAATGATACACCGCTTTTGGACGCCAGACAGTCTGTGGCATTCCTCGGTCATCCAATGTCTCAATCTTTGTCAATCCCGAATAGAAACACGCATCCAAGACCAATTTCGCGGCCCGACCATGATCGGGATGCCGATCCTGAGGCGCATTGCACAAAACAATCCCTGGCTGATATTGTCGGATTTGACGGACAATCTTCATCCATTGCTCCGGAACCTGGGTAAAAAAACCGTCCGGAATGTCAAGCCGGCTCCGAAAGGCAGCTCCTAACAGAACCGCAGCCTCCTCCGCCTCGATCGCCCTTATCTCCGCAGTGCCTCGAGTCCCTAATTCTCCTTTGCTTAGGTCCAACAAGCCAAAGGTCCTGCCCAACGCAGCCTGCTTCAGCAGGGTGCCAGCTGCACTTAATTCCACATCATCCGGATGAATTCCAATTGCTAATATATCTACTTTCATGGTGCAAAAATAAGACTTATTTTCCCGGACATCGACCCTCTACACCATTCGACTAGAAAAAAGGAACCTGGTTTAATGACCTCTGCTATTTCAGTCGCTGAGCAGGTGGATCTTGCCAAAACTTTACTCCCACCACAACAGAAGTCTGCTTACTTTTGTTACCAAATTGGAAGAATGGTACCATGAATAACGAAATAAATCCGGAGACAAATAACCCGCAAGATGGCTCAACCCAAGCCGCAGCTGCCCAAGTGCTGGAGGAACTCCTTGGCCAAAAAGCCCAGCTCCAAAAAGATTTGCTCGACCACCAACGGGTAGCCCAAACCCTGTCTCAAAAAGCCAAAGCGCTGGAATCCGAAATCCATCATTGGCAACATGATTATGAACAACTCCGGATTCAAAAAGGAGGTTTTGGCTTTAAAGCCCTCGCCGCTTTTAGCTTTGGCACCCTGCTCTTCGGCATCGCCCTTGGCTGGCTACTTTTCAAACAAAAGCAACCCGACTCCATTGTATTCGATAAATTTAACCAAGCAGCAGGTTTTTCTCTGGAATACCATATCGCGCACCAAGAATACCCCGCTGCAGAACGCCTAATCAGCCAATACAGACACGATCCTTACTACAAAACCATCCTGCCTCAGCTCGACCTGCTCCTGCACCTGGTCCAAGCCTCCAAAACCGCCTCCGACTCTACCCAGAACGCTCCACACTAGCCCATGGCAAGCAGCAAAAAGACCAAATCAGACAAACTACCTCAAATGAGTTCCTAACAGTTTCGATATTAACTAAAAAGCTCGGTGCTTCTGCTACCTTTGCCCACTTCTAATCTATACTTTTTTCTGATGCATTATTACGTACGTTCTCTGTTACTGGCAACCTTTACCCTTTGCCTACACCTTCTTTCTTTTTCCCAAAACACCAATGTGCAACTCCGCTCCAGCATCACATTCCCGGGTCAAACCTTGGCGAATGTGTGTGGATGGACTAGCCCTGACGGCAAAGAGTACGCCTTGGTAGGCGGCTCCAAAGGCATGATCATCGTGGACATTACCAACCCAGATCTGCCTGTGCAGATTGTACAAATCCCAGGACCTGATAACCTCTGGAAGGAAATCAAAACCTACTCCCACTACGCTTATGTGACTTCTGAAGGAGGAGCTGGCGTTCAAATTGTAGATCTTAGTGGACTCCCTAGCCCAAACCTTAACTACCATAGCTACTTTGGAACGGGTGCAGCAGCAGGCAACATCAATACCATCCATGCCTTGCACATAGACGTCCCTAAAGGAGTCTTGTACACCTACGGTAGCCCAGGACAGTTTAACGGTGGCGTGGCACATGACCTTACCGCTGACCCCTATAATCCCACTTACCTCGGAAAATTCGATCAGCTCGGCTATATCCACGATGGTTACGCTGAAAACGATACCCTTTATGGATGCCACATCTATACAGGACTGCTCTC
>CANHDG010000057.1 GCA_947459365.1 Saprospirales bacterium | reverse complement strand
TGGTTAAAATCAAAGGAACGCCCCGCAAAATCAGTGGCGATGGCCCCGGGTTCGATTATTTTCACTTTCCCACCAAACTGCTCCACTTCGTATCTTAATGACTCGGTTATGCCTTCTACCGCAAACTTGGTTCCGTGGTAGAGCGTACCCAGTGGGAAGGTCATTTTTCCACCCATGGAGGAAACATTAATTATGATTCCTTTATCGTTTTGTCTGAAATGCGGAAGAATGGCTCTGGTCACTTCCAGTAGGCCAAGTACGTTGGTATTAAACTGTCGCAAGATTTTATCTCTACTGAAGGACTCCAATGGACCGTAGGCACCGTAACCTGCATTGTTTAAAAGTACATCAATTCCTCCAAACCTCCGAATCCCTTCCGAGACCGCTGATTGAATGCTCTCCAGGTCTGTGACATCCAATTGGGTGACCAATACATTGGAAAGTTTGGTTAGCTCAGTTTCCTGACTAGGATTCCTCATGGTTGCCACCACGTTCCAGCCCTTTGACTGAAACAATCTTGCTGTATCTTTTCCAATGCCACTGCTTGCACCAGTAATTAAAATGGTCTTATTCATTATAGCTGAGTTTAAATTAGGGTGCAAAGATCAACTGGCTGAAAGTGGATCCAATAATACTAATCCACGCCCTTATTAATCAAATTACGGAAAATAGAGGAAAAAACGAATATTAATGGTTAATGGTAGTGGTGGGTAGGCCTAGCTTTTCTTTCTGTTATTAGGAGACTGCTTAATAAAGCTATGTTAATACAATTTAATTGGAAGTTGTGCAACAACCTATAGATGAGAAGGTGCAACCAACACCTGTTCTTGGCGAAGAAACCTTAACAAAACAGTACAGCTACAAGTGCACTGCCAGCAGCACTCCTTTTCCAAAATGGACGTCCATATATGATAAAAATAGAGCCCTCCTCCTCAGAGCTTAAAAACCCGAGCCGCTTTTACAGCCATTTTCCAGCCTTTGTAATATTGCTTTACTTGTTTAATGGGCATACTGGGTTGAAAGCTGCGGTCCAACATCCAATTCTGTGTAATGTCCTCTTTGCTTTTCCAAAATCCAACAGCAAGCCCCGCCAAATACGCAGCCCCAAGCGCAGTGGTCTCTTGTACCACCGGCCGATGCACCGGAACTCGAAGCAAGTCGGACTGAAATTGCATCAAAAACTGGTTGGATACCGCGCCTCCATCCACGCGCAAGGTGCGAAGCGGTATGCCACTGTCTTTCTCCATTACCTGCAACACATCGGTGGTCTGATAAGCAATGCTTTCGAGCGCTGCCCGAATCAAATGCGCTTTCCCAGTCCCCCTGGTTAAACCAAAAACGGCACCACGGGCGGCAGCATCCCAATAGGGGGTACCAAGGCCTACAAATGCTGGCACAAAATAAACGCCCTCAGAGCTGGAGATGGAGTTTGCGTACTGTTCAGACTCAGCAGCCTGATCAAGTATACCCAGTTGATCGCGCATCCACTTTACCGCTGATCCAGCTACAAAAATGGAGCCCTCTAAGGCGTATTCTACTTTACCATCAATACCCCAGGCAATGGTGGTTAACAATCCTCCTTTTGATGCAAATGCCTTTTCTCCGGTATTCATTAGCATAAAACAACCGGTCCCGTATGTGTTTTTGGCATCTCCAGGGGAAAAACAAGCCTGTCCAAATAGGGCTGCTTGTTGATCGCCCGCAATACCGGAAATAGGAACCGGCGTTGTCCCCCCCCAAAGAGTGGGGTCCGCCAGCCCAAATTCCCCGCTGCTGTCTTTTACAGTTGGTAAGAGCTGCATCGGGATGTCCAAGGCGGCACACAACCCTGCATCCCAGCAGAGGTCATGGATATTGAACAACATGGTCCGGGAAGCATTGGTGTAATCGGTGGCATGCACCTTGCCACCGGTCAGTTTCCACAACAGCCAGGTATCAATGGTGCCAAACAACAAATGTCCTTCCTCCGCCAGCGCGCGCGCGCCCGCTACTTCGTCCAGGATCCATTTGATCTTTGAGCCCGAAAAATAGGCATCCGGCACCAGCCCTGTCTTGTAACGGATTTCAGCCTCATGGCCTTTTTTCACCAGCTCCTCACAAATGGAAACGGTCTGCCGGCTCTGCCAAACAATAGCTGGGTAAATGGGGAGACCACTCCTACGATCCCAAACAACGGTAGTTTCCCGTTGGTTGGTAATCCCGATTGCCGCAATGGATTCGGGGTCAAGAGCGCTCATTACTTCCTGGAGCACCGATCGGACCGAATCCCAAATCTCCATTGGATCGTGTTCGACCCAACCTGGATGCGGAAAATATTGGGTAAATTCCTGCTGAGCCAACCGAACAATGGCGCCCTGGTGGTCAAAACAAATGGCTCGGCTACTAGTGGTGCCTTGGTCAATGGAGACTACGTATTTTTTCATATTTAAATTGGCATAAATGGACTAAATTCCTCTTCAACTGAAGGGAAGCTTTAGGTAAATAACCGTTAATCAGCAACAGCCGATTTTACTGCTTGCATTAGTTCGTCGTATTCCGGGTAAAAAACCCCTTGAAAACCAGCATTTGCAAAGTGAACCAATCCTTTAGCGACGGTAGAGGCATCCGGATTCGATCCAACGGCCCATCCGGGATTCGCGTACTGAATCAGGGCAGTGGCTACGGAAGCGGCAGGAATCCCACGTAACCTTCGAAGGGGACCACCTAGAAACGGTTGGACGAACTTCCAGACCCATATTCCTATTTTTTCACCGATCCGGAATTCCTTACGGTCCCCCAACAAGAAAGAAGGACGAGCAGCCACAAAGGTGTCAAAGCCCAACGCTTCCAATCCCTTCTCTAATTCCCCTTTGGTTCGAAGGTAAAAATTGCTGGAATTCGCGTCTGCACCGATGGAGGAAACGAGTAAAAAATGGGAAAAACCATTTTGTTTTGCAATTTTACCGAGTGCTAGGGGATACTGACAATCCACCTTGTACTGCGCTTCTTTGCTCCCGGCCCGAGCAAGGGTGGTGCCCAGAGCACAGAAAAAATCCTGTCCTTGGACCACGGCAGGATCCGGATGGTCAAAATCAAACGCACACTCTTTTAATTTGGGGTGCTGCTGGCCGCTGGGGCGGCGAACCAGGGAAATTACCTGTTCATAAGCTGGATGATCTAGAAGTTGCTGCAATAAATGCCCTCCAGTAAGTCCGGAAGCACCGATAAGAACGGCTGTTTTTTTCATAATTGGGAAATTCAAAAGAAGGAGCCCGAAAAAATAGAGCCCGAAAAGTACTTTCTTTTCTGGATTAAAAGGCGGTCTAACAACGTTTTATTTCTGATTTTTTCAAGCATTCCGGGCCCCTGTTCCATTAATATTTACCTTGCAGCGTGAAGTATTATTTTACGAAAAAGAAAAAACCAACCCTTTTTGCGCGCTATCTTTGTCCTTAACTCATCCAATCCCTGTTTATGATGAAGGTTCGCCTACTTTCAATTTTTCTTCTGATATGTTGTTCGCTTCCTGCTAATGCCCAACATTTTCGGGTGCAAGCGGCCGCTTTTGCTGACTCAGTGGGCACCGCCTACTTTTCCGACCGAGGGGTAGAGCAGGTACAAGTTCGAAAAACCGCCACTGGCATCTATCAATACCTGATTGGCGCTTACAATACGCGGCTAGAGGCAGAGGCAGTTTGCGCTCAACTAATGGAAAAAGGATTTGCTCAACCCGTTATATTGGATTTGGAAGCCGAGCAGGCACTTTCTATTTCCAGTTGTGGCTATAACACGGGTCGAATTGCGCCAGCACAGGCAGCAGAAGGGAAAAATCCCGTTCGAATGATTTTTTTCCCAGCCAATCAAGCTGCTTTAGACGCAGCGGCTCGGGCAGAGCTAGACCGTTTTTTACTGCAAATACAAGCTAATAAAGCCCTTCTACTCCGAATCATGGGGTTTACGGACAGTAATGGATCTGCAGAGAGCAACATGGTGCTGGCCGGAAACCGGGCAAAGGCGGCTCGAAACTACTTGATTAATAAGGGAGTACAAGCAGATCGGCTGTTTTTGGAGGTGTACGGAGAATCAGAACCCCTGTATGAAAACAAAGACCATCAGGGTAGGCCGATTCCGGAGAATCAACGTTGGAATAACCGGGTGATGCTAAAGTATAAGGAATAAAACACTACCCTCTCCTTCCGTGTAATCACACCTTATATTTTGTCTAATCTTTCACCCCAAAAACAAGCTACTTCTTAGACAATATACTCATTTTAAAGGAGTTGCAAAAAAAAGTAGGGTAAATTTATTGGGAATTAGGGTAAGTCGCGTATTTTGCAGCTGATTTAGTGCCCTCTATGAATTCACCTCAATCCGTATTAATTGTACATCCAGATGCTTCGGCCATTCTGGAGATTCAATCTCTTTTCTTGGACGCTGGATATCAAGTTCACCGTTCGGAGACTGCATTTGCGGCGGCCATGCAGGCCTTACTGGAGGAAAAATTGGATTTAGTAGTAACGGATGTCCACTTGGACCAGCCGGAGGATGGGCTTCAATTGGCCGAAAGGGCCAAAGCCCTGGATATTCCGACCATCTTATTAGCCGACACAGCAGACTTGGGCTTGTTTGAAAAAATCAAGCAAATAAAGGCCCAAGCTTTTTTAGTGCGGCCTTATGATCCCTATTCCCTTTTAGGCGCGGTTGAGCTCTCCTGTGGCAATGCGGAAGTGGCTGCCGAAACCGCCTCCAATGAAGTCTTGTTTTTCAAGAGCAACCACTTGTTGATTCGCGTTCGGTTAGACGACTTACTTTATATTTTTGCGGAAGGAAACTACTGTACCTTAGTAGAGCGGAGCCGTCGACTGATTGTCAAAATGTCCATGCAGCAAATTGCCGCCCTGCTCCCATCCAAGGATTTTATTCAGGTTCACCGCAATTACCTCGTCAAAGTAGATGAAATTGAAAGTATTTCCCTGGCGCATAACGAGCTTCATATTTATGGGCAGGTTATTCCAGTCAGCAGGCAAAAATTTCGGGAGGATTTATTGAAGCGTGTTAAGTCGGTCTAGTTTTAGGATTTTCATTCCTAAAAGTAGGCGAAATCAACTGAAAAACCAGGAGGTTTGTTGTACTTTTGTTGGAGGTCGCTCTTGAAGTGTCCACTCCGAGCCAACTTTTATACCCAAGTATGAAACGAATACTTTTCTTCTTGCTTCTGCTTCCCTTCTCCATTCCGCTTCATGGGCAGTACGAACGTAAATTGGAGCAGTCCATCCGCCTTTACAACAGAATTAAGGTACAATATGAATTGGAAGGAGTCTCCTTTCAAAAAGTGGAACAATCCCTGGAGGTAGCTGACTTGTTGCTGAAAGAGGTAATGAAATATGGTTCGGAGCCGGAAAGCAAGTCTGCGAGGTATTTTTACACCCTAAAGGAACTCTTGAAAGGAGAAATGCTGTTTCGGCCAGACTCGCCCAATCGGCTTTTAGGGGAACAACTACTATTGGGGTTGTCGGACTCCTTCCAACAGTTGGATGGGTCTTTTTTTCCAGTACGGTACTTTTATGAAGACGAGTATTTTGTAGTTGATTACGATGATTTTGTAGGGACCCGTTTTCGGTATTTTGCGGAAATAACGGAGCTCTATTACCGAAAAGGCGAATTTGATCTGGGAAGGAAGTATGCTCGATTTGCCTTGCAAATGGGCACAAAGGTAGATCCTTACCTCTCCTTTTTCTTAATGACGTATTTATTGGATATGGATCCAACCGCGGTAGAGATCTTTGAGTATTCCCTTCTTATGGTTCGGCATTACCAGTCCATGGAGCCAACTCAACAGCAGCAGCTAAATGAAGATGACCAGTTTGCGACGAAAGCCTTATACACCGCCTTTGATCAACTGGCCAAAGACTCGCTCACCATTGCCTACCTTGATTCTACAGGTACGATCTCTGCGGAGATTGCAGAGCGGTTGCTTCCGTATGTAGGATTTGACAGCCTCGCCACCCTGTTTTTTGAGCACGCGGCAATTAAGCGCCATCCTTTCCCCTACACCCGCTCCTGGGATGTCCTGAAACTATTGGACCACTACCAACATTACCCAGCCGCCAAACAACTTTGCCAGCAAATCAGCACCCAAACACCCCCCACTGCCTGCTACGACCTCCAACGCCTCAGCAGCTACTTTGCCAAATACGGAGAACCCTCTCTCGCCCAAAAATACACCAAAAAAGCCAAAAAATGCACCAAAAAACCCCGTAAAGCCGCCACGCTGGCGGCTCCCCGGCAATAGATCAATAGCAAAGCACCACGCCACGCCAGCGCCCCCCCCCAAGATAGCACCCCGTAAAGCCGCCACGCTGGCGGCTCCCCAGCAATAGATCATCAGCAGAGCCCACGCCACGCTAGCGGATCCCCCTAGATAGGTCATCAGTAAAGCCGCCACGCTGGCGGCTCCCCGGCGATAGATCAGCAGCAAAGCACCACGCCACGCTGGCGGCTCCCCAGCAATAGATCATCAGCAAAGCACCACGCCACGCTGGTCGCTGGTACCACAGGATGGTTGATGTGTATCCCAATCTTGCGCATCTGAGCCGCAGGCGCTGTGGATCTACACGCGCAACAACCGGGTTCTTACCCCATAAACTGCATCCACCACCTGGACCGCATACACGCCAGATGGCCAACCCAGCACCGAAAACAGCACTAGACCACTTGTTTCTCCATGGTATTCGGCAACAAGCCTCCCCTGGGTATCGAACACACGCACCACAGCACCTTCAGAGACTGGGAACACCCGACAGTCATCAGATGCTGGGTTGGGTTGTAGCGACCAATCCATCAGCTCCACCTCGGGTTGTTTAGAATCGGTAGTGATCTGCTGAAAACCAGCAAAAAAGATGATAGTCTGGGTCAAGGCAGGAGCCACACAGCCGCCATGATCAGCATTGGGATCCAGGTCGGCCGCTGCTAGGCTACTTGCCCCCCTGGCCAGCATACTGTCGCGGGCTACTACACTGTTCATGAACGGAACCTGATCATCTGCCATGCAATAAAAAATACGGGTGGGTGCAACTGGAGCCCACTGGTACACATCATTATCTGCCAATGCTAGGTTGACAGGATGCTGGGGATCGGTTTCAATAGAGGCTACTGCAGCTTCCTGAAACATCCTTCGGGGGACCGAGGCCCCTGTTAACGCGGTGAGGGTGTTGATCAAACTTTGGTTCAGTTGAACCAAATCAATGGAACCTTCATAATATTGTTGGATCAAATTGGCGTACTCAGGCTTAAACAAATCGGTCAGCTCTGTATACAAGTTACCGTAAACCGTCTGATACGAAAGGGCCGTATTGGGGATATAGGCTGGGTAGAAATAAGGAGACTCGCTTAAGATCTGCTGACGCATCACGCCTGAAATACTGTACGGACCAGAAAGATGGGCCGCAGCCGTCACCGACCCCAGGGGATTAGCAGCTAATTCAAGCGCTCGGTGAAGCGCCATTCCGGCATGCCCCCCTTGTGAATAACCCGTAATAAACAGCTGATCGTTGCTTTTAGGTACTTGTTGGCTGTTCCAGGTTGCGTGTGCCGCTAAAAAATCAATTGCAGCTCGGGCCTCCGTATCAGCATGTACGTATGGGTGAAAACCTCGTCCATCGCCCATTCCAACGTAATCCGGTAGCAAAGCAATGTAACCCATGCCGGCAAACAATAAACCGATCTCCCCTTCTCCCCCACCCGGACTTCCGTACCGTGACGGCACACAGGTTTTACAACTGGAAGTTCCGTGTTGGTAGACCAACCTAGGAAACACTTTATTGGCCTGATCCGGCACTACCAACAACCCAGAGAGCGTGTCTGGCAGGCCTTGAGCATCGAGGGAGGTATAAGTAACTTTGTAATATTTGGCTCCATACTGGATAAAAGGAACACCCAGCTGATTGATTAGCTGCGCTTTGCTACGGCCGCCCTTGTAAGTGCTTGAAACCAGTGTTTGAGTGAATACCACCTTTGTGGGATAAAAACCCAACAAAACAAACAGGAGCAAAGTATACCAATTACCTTTTTTCATCTTTTACGACATTTATTGAATGGATAAATGTAGGGCAAAAGAGCGATACTAAAGAACAGAGTTCGGTAGTTTTTTTTCAAAAAAGCATCCTGAAAACAGGCATTCCAACCCAAACAGCCCCTCAAAGAGCTCGCTTAGTAGTCTTGCACCAAAGGATGAAGCATTAACTCATCAATCACTACATGCGCAGGCGCATTCAGGATGTAGGCCACAGCATCCGCGATATCATGCGGTTTAAGATACTCCGCCCGATGGGGCTGGCCGGGGTTCCCATCGTGAAAAAACGTATCCACCAGCCCAGGGTACACCACACTGACCTTGATCCCGGAGGCGCGTACCTCCTTTCGAAGTCCAGAGAAAAAAGCATCTTGAGCGTACTTAGAGGCACAATACAAAGCCCCATTGGCAAAGGTACGCTTGGAAACATCCGAAGCAATGGCGACTACGTGCCCTGCGCCTGCCTCCAACATCGCCGGTAAGACCGCTCGGGTCATTAAAAAGGAACCGCGAACATTCACCTCAAACACCCGATCCCATTCCTCCGTTGAAATGGTAGCCCCCTGTTTAAAGACCCCAATTCCTGCGTTGTTCACCAGTATATCAATCCGACCAAACTGAGCACGTAGCTCCGTAACCATGGCTTCCACCGCAGCTTCGTCAGAAAGGTCCAAAGGGTATCCCCTCGATTTCCCTCCAGCACTGTCAATCTCAAATTCCAATTCACGGATTTCTTCCTCATTCCGTGCAACCAAGGCTACAAAATGCCCCTCTTTTGCCAATCGGGTGGCAATTTCCCGACCAATTCCACGGGAAGCGCCTGTTACAATGCTAATCTTTTTCAAAGTAGTTCTATTTTTGCACAAATATCTCAAAAAATACTTCTGGAAACAACCCCAATCTGGGTAATTTTTACCGCAATCCGTCGTTTAGGGTAAACTCTGTTCAGCAAGGGATTTTATATATACCTGTTTAATTTAATGATAAAATTACGTATTCTCCTAAGCTTGCTTTTTTTGGTTATTGGTCTATCCACCAGCTCACTGCAAGCACAATCCAAGAAGAAACACACACCCAGCCTCCTGCCAGAGCAAATAGAACGATTGAAGGCGGCAGAGGACACCTTGGCCATGATCGCTTTTTTGGTGGTTAACGACTCCATTGAGTCCGAACGCTTTGGTGCATGCCGACAACTAATTACCCGATTGGTCCAAGCCCTCAAAACGCCCAATTCTTTTCAGTATCCCTTTGATCGACTGAAAAGTATTTCGATTTTGGCCCCACCGGATAGCAGTTTTAGGATCTTCACCTGGCAGCTCTATGTCAATGATTCAACTTATCGCTATTACGGTGCCATTCAACGCAACAGCCAAGATCTTCAGCTGTTTCCTTTGATTGACCGAAGCGATTCGTTGGACTATAAACCGCTTCGGGAAACGCTAACGCCCGATCGCTGGTATGGGGCATTGTATTACACCATTCGTCAATTTGATACCAAGCAAGGAAGAAAATACTTGTTGATTGGTTACGATGCGTTTGAATTTTTTGAAAAACGCAAACTGATTGATGTGCTATATTTTGATGAAAAAGGGCAACCCAAATTTGGAGCCCCTGTTTTTCAAAAAGAAAAAACCCCTCGTGGAGGAACCGAGTACCGTCAAATATACCAATATGCGGCGGAATCATCGGTACGTTGCAACTGGGATGAACTGTACCAGATGGTCCTAGTTGACCACTTGATCCCCATTCCCAGCCCGTATGGCAGGGGCTTTATGGGCGTGCCAGACGGAAGTTATGAAGGATTCAAACTTGAAAAAGGACAGTGGAAATTTATCGAAAAAGTCTTTAATGATTTTCAGAAAGAACCTCCCTCGGTAGAGAGAACAGTGGAAAAAGACAAAGATATTTTCGGAAAAACAAAAAAGAAAAAGCAATAATCCATGCGACCGCTCTTACTCGCCTCCAAAAGCCCAAGACGAAGCCAACTACTCCGGGAAGCCGGATTCGAATTCCAGGTGGTTGAACTTGACACAAAAGAGGACTTTGACCCAAATATGCCCATTGAGGAGGTTGCTCCCATGCTCGCCCAGCGAAAAGCACTGGCGGGTAAGCACTTACTAAGCGGCACCACCATCCTGCTAGCAGCCGATTCTACGGTTTTGATTGACCAGCAAATCCTGAACAAACCCGCTGATTACAACGAAGCCGTTCAAATGCTTCGGCTGCTTTCTGGACGTCAACACACCGTTGTCACAGGGGTATGCCTCCTTTCACTGGAAAAAGAGGTGGTGTTTTCTGGGCATACCAAGGTCTGGTTTGATGAACTATCGGAACAAGAAATCGAGTATTACCTACAGACCTATCGGCCCTATGACAAAGCTGGAGCCTATGGGGCACAAGAGTGGATTGGGCATTGTAAAATCAGTAAGATGGAAGGCTCCTACCCCAATGTGATGGGATTGCCGGTGGACTTGGTTTACAAAGCCTTGCAGGCGCATTTTTGACCCATGAGGAGAAAGACTGGGAACAAGAAGACCTCAGTTACCCTGCCAGAAAAACTCACCCACTTTTCGGACCAACTCATTCTGTTTGGCCTTTGAACTTAAGAAAAGGGAGGTTCTGCAGCCCATCTCAAAAGGACAATCGTGGATAAGCAAGTCGGGCACCCAATCGCAGTCCAAATCTCCGTACCAAAGTAATTGAACCGTTGGTGGGTGCTGGTGCTCACAAATCAACCAGGAGCTTAAGTCTTGAATTTGCTGTTCTTCGGCCTGTACTTCCACCATCCGAAGCTTGTAATCACGGACGGACATCGCATTATCCACCCAATCGGCACAACCGGTTGCAACCAAAAAATAGGAACTTGCAGGACCGACAGCATCGTTTTCTCGCCCGGTGACCACTGGAACTTGAATTCCTGGACTCATCTCACCAGCAGCAAACCAGCCTACCGCCTCCATGGAACCCAAGGGGCCTGCATAGCCCTCCTGCATCGTCTCCAGAGTGCCAATTAAAAACTTGGCGGTATCCAATTGATCCGTACGAAGCACATACAGGGTATCTTGTTGGGCCTCTGAATAAATCGCCTCTTTTCGGACCCGCACCCTGCGAATTTCGTCGGAATGGGCATCTTTTTGATAAATACCATACCAATTGAGGGCAGGAATATTCCCGTCAATCCATGCATCCTCGTATTGGATAATCAAAGTAGGGCTTAAAAAGTCGCCTAAAGCATATCCAATTTGACCCGATTCTGTTCGGAGTTTGTACCAAGGCGACCAGCGGCCATTTAATTCAACCATAGCTCCCTGGTCGTGTAGCTCTACGACTTCCAATACCGTGCCCTCTTTAAGGCGAGCGATGATATTTCCATTCGTGAGCAAAGGGCCGGACCGCAGGTTGATGGAGCTCGCTTTGACAATCACCTTCTCCGGCACAAAGCTAACTTGGCCGGGGAGGGCCTCGATGGGCGCAACCACCAAAAGGAAGCACCAAAGCCACCATCGCTGCATCTGAATCATGTTAAAACTGGTATCGGAGGTTTAACTGAACCGCCTGTGGGCGCAAACTTTCCTGGGTACGCTGCTCTGCCTCCGGGTACTTGAGGCTACAGTTATAACATTTGTCGAACAACCTGGATACATCGGCGAGCGCAGGCGAAGGGCGCATCGTAGAGCGATAAAACAGGCCAACCTCTAATTTCCTGAAAAAAGTATAACTCATCCCCAACTGCCAATTGCGCTCCCAGGGAGACAATTGATTGATTAGTTCATTACTTAAACTACCCGTTGTAGCAGAGTTGGGGTTTTGGACTACCCGCAGGTCGTAGGTAAACAAACTCCGATCGGCGCTTTCGATCCAAATGTGCCGCATAAAAGTGGCACCCGCATAAAGGCGATATCTGGAAAAAGGAGAGAAATACAGCAACAAAGGGGCTTCCAATTGATGCGACTTGATCACAGGAACCAACATGCGGTTGGCTGTATTGATCAGCAGGGACGAATTGGGAAGGTTGGAAAAGTCTTGGTCGGTATGACCCGTGGCCGCCTGATAACGTTGATAAGCGACCGGAATAACGGGACGACTCTCCCCCGAGTAAACTTGAGAACGGTACAACAAGCCCGTCTGAACACCCCAGCGCTGATGGGCAGGACCCAAATCGAGCGTGAGCCCACCTACAAATCCAGGAAGTTGTTTTACCTGAAAGAAATTCGCCCCTAGGAGCAAGCCTGGTCGAAGTACCCTTCTCGGTTTAGCTCGGTGTGGGCGGACCGGTTGCACCATCCTCGCGGGGGCAAGAACAGGAGAAATCAGCTGGTTCAAGGATTGCCCCGGCAATCCCTGAAGCACAGCGATCTTCTTCGGCAAGACAGGCAGATGGCTCCTTGATTCCTCGAAAGAAAGTAACGAACCGGACTGCCCCTGGTCCGCAACCGGTAGCCCAACTTGTTTTATTGAAAGCGTGGGCACAGGGCCGGCGCTGGAAGTAGGTCGCTGGTGTTTAGGAGGATCCACTGACTCAATAGAGGAGGAAACTTGGGCTGCCGCTAATTCCTGCTCGACAAGAGGGTAAGGGGAGCGAAATGGAACCACTGGGACTCGGTAATGCGGAATCGCACTACCCACTACTACCACGAAGGTTGCCAACGTGGACCACCATCCAAAACGCAAAAGAGGGGTGCTGGAAGGAGGTAATTCCTCTTCCAACAATGCCTTCATGCGTTCCCAGCCTTTATCAACTTGTTCCTTTTCGCGGTTCATACAGGACGTGCTTTTCCAAACTATTTATGCTGTTCGAGTGGTAAAACCAATCGCAATGAGTTGTTCTTTTAATTTTTGTCGGGCATTGCTCAAATGCCACTTGGAAGTTCCTTCACTGATTCCCAAGGCTTCCGAAATTTCTGAGTGGTTAAAGCCCTCAATAGCGTACATTCGGAAGACCTGCTGCGACATTCTGGGTAGTTTTCGTACTTCCGTCAGGATATCTTCCTCGAAAAACCGGTCGTGGCTGCGTTCTGGAACGACCTGATCCCATTCTTCAAATACCAAAAAATGGGAGTAACGGGCGTTTTCACGAAAGTAGTCGGCAACACAATGATACATCAATCGGCGCACCCAACCTTCTAGGCTGCCTTTGAATCCGTAGGTATGCAACTTTCTGAACACCCTCAGGAAACCAGTATTGACGATTTCAATTGCTTTATCTTCATCCCGGGTGTGCCGAAGACACATACGCATCATTTCAGGGAAGAAACGCCGATAAAGCGCTTCCTGAGCCCGACGGTCGTTCGAGATACAACCGGCAACCAATTCTTCCTCTGAGTACTTATGACTTCCGAAAAATGCCATTGTCCGATAAAATTGGTTGCAATGTAAGACGTTTTTTAAATATTATACTGTTGGGCTCCCGTTTAATATTTTCCAAAATAATTCTTTTAACAGCAGTTCGTCCGGGTTGCTGCTGCCGTCGTTACCAATTCCCCTGGACCGTAGATCGTACTCTTTTAAAACCGAAAGGATATATTGAGTGTGCGCGAGGCTGTATCTCCCAACTGCGGTTTTATACTCCCGAAGAGCCCATTCGGATTTCAGTCCCAATACTTTCAGCTTTTCTGCCTCGCTGCTGCTTTTCAAAAAATGCAGTAAATACACCTTGGAAAAAAAGGAAAAAAGGCTCGATACAATCATCAAAAGAGGGTTTTTACGGATATTTCCCTCTAAATAAAGTCGAATCCGAGTGACGCGCTCCAAGTCGCGTGTAGCCAAGGCTTTCTGTAGCTCAAAAATATTGTACTCTTTGCTGATACCAACGTACTCCTCGATGTGACGGGTACTAATACTGGTCCCCTTCGATAAGTTCAGCGCCAGTTTATCGATTTCATTGGCGACTTTTGACAGATCGGTGCCTAAATATTCCGCCATCAGCTGAGAAGCAGCTGCCTCAATCGAAAGGCCCTGGCCTTTGGTGTAACTGGCAATCCAATCAGGCACCTGGTTGTCGTACAGCTTCTTGGCTTCAAATACGACTGCATTTGCTTTCAATGCCCGGCCCACTTTGGTTGTCATATCCAATTTTTTATGCTTATGACAAAGTACAAAGACCGTGCTGGACATGGGCTGATTAAAATAAGGAATCAATTGATCCAACCCCTTTGCGTCTTGTGCTTCCCGTAAAATCACCACTTGCCGTTCGCTCATCATGGGGTAGCGCCGCAGCACATCCAACAAGCCCATGGGATCCGTATCCTTTCCGTAAACGATGGTTTGATTAAAGCTCTTCTCCGCCTCCGACAGCACCTTTTGTTCGATGGCCGCCTCTATTTTATCGATAAAAAAGGATTCTTCCCCGTGTAGCAAGTACACAGGAGCAAATTTACGGGAAGCAATATCGCGCAGGAGTTCTTCCATTATTTAAAGGATGGGCTCACCACCAGTTCTTTGGAGCCAGGTGTGTACACATAGAAACCTTCTCCTTTTTTGGCCCCTAATTTACCCGCCATTACCATATTTACCAGCAACGGACAGGGTGCGTATTTGGGTTGACCAAATCCATCGTGCAATACCCGCAAAATAGCAAGGCAAACATCCAATCCTATAAAGTCTGCGAGCTGCAAAGGACCCATGGGATGGGCCATCCCCAGTTTCATAACTGTATCAATTTCATGTACCCCACTCACTCCTTCGTACAAGGTATAAATGGCCTCATTAATCATCGGCATCAGAATTCGATTCGCCACAAAACCCGGGTAATCGTTTACTTCGACAGGTGTTTTTTCGAGTCGGCGGGAAAGGTCCATAATGGTGGCTGTTACCGCGTCAGAGGTTGCATAACCCCGAATTACTTCCACCAATTTCATAACTGGTACCGGGTTCATAAAGTGCATTCCAATCACTTGAGCCGGACGCTTCGTCGCAGCCGCAATCTGAGTGATGCTAATGCTGGACGTGTTGGTGGCCAAAATAGCCGCATCAGGAGCGGTAGCATCCATTTCCCGGAAGATTCGAAGCTTTAAATCTACGTTTTCGGTTGCCGCCTCCACGACTAGGTCGGCTTTCGCTACTCCTCCCTCGAGTTGAGTGAAAAGTTGGATGCGCTGAAGAGTGGCCTCTTTTTCTGCTTCGGTCAAACTGCCTTTCGCGACCTGCCGGTCCAAGTTTTTAGAAATGGTCGCAATCGCTTTGTCCAAGGCCGCTTGTTGAACATCAATCAGGCTTACCTGAAAACCATATTGGGCAAATACGTGGGCAATCCCGTTGCCCATGGTCCCTCCACCAATCACTGAAATGTGTTGCATATTGTTGTTGTTACGTCTTATTTGTTAGTAGACGCAAAGGTACGAGAAACTTTTTGTCCGAACCAACCGAAAAGGGCCCCAAGCAGGCCACCAAAAAGGACATCCAATGGATAATGTACCCCTACATACACTTGCGAAAAAGCGATGGAAAAGGCCCAGAACAAAAAGGCCGGTCGAACCCACCGTCCCAGAAAACCAAACCATCCACCTAGATAAACGGCCACCGCAAAATGGTTTGACGCGTGTGAGGAAGTAAAACTGTACCCACTTCCACAGTGGTCCAGCCGTAGAATGACCTGCTCCTTTAATGTGGGCTCATTGCAGGGACGGAGCCGCTGAACGTTTTTTTTGATCAAGGTGCTGCTGGTAAAATCCGCCGCACCAGCAAAAAGTGCCAACCCCAGAACCAGCATCACCGCTGTCTTGCGGTGGAACTGAGAGAAAGCCAAATAAAGCAAATAAAGATAAAGAGGAATCCAAAGCGCTCGCTCCCGAACGAAAGGAAGTACCCCGTCTAATACCGGATTGCTCATTCCCCGGTTAATGCCTAAAAAAAGACTGCGGTCCCAACCAATTAGTTGCTCAAGAAATTCCATCATGCTTTTCGGGCAATTAAAATGAGCCGGGGCGAACGATCTGCTTTAAAGGGCTCTAGGTGGTAATTTCCGAAGGTCTGAACCAACTCTAATCCAGCTTTCTCCAACAATTGGAGGCAATCGTTCAACTCAAACAACCGAACTCGTTCTTGAAAAAAAAACTGTTTACCTCCATGTTGAACATCCACTTGCTTGTACACCCGTTGCTCATCCACCCATTTGGTCACCCTAAAATCCAAACCATCTATAATCTTATGCTCCTCTGGAACCAATTGCCGGCGCACCAGGACCGAATTAAAGTAGTCAAGCAAGAACAATCCACCTGGCTTAAGGCCTTTGGCAATGTTCTGCAAACTACTTAGATGGTCCCGATCTGTTTCAAAATAACCAAACGAGGTAAAAAAATTCACCACCGCATCGTAGTAATTGATCCGAAACGGCAGACGCATATCGTGCTGGTAAAAATGCAAGCGATCGTGCTCAAATTGTCGAGCGAAGGCAATACTTTGGCTGGAAATATCCAGCCCGGTTACGTCAAAACCCTGGTCTGCCAAGTAGC
>CANHDG010000056.1 GCA_947459365.1 Saprospirales bacterium | reverse complement strand
GGGGTCCCGATTGGGTTAATTCCAACTGTCGCCTGAAGCCGACCTCCCAGAAGACTGAACTCGGATGCCAGCCAGGCCTGAGTGACCTGCTGCGTCAACTGGCTGCTGTAGATGGAAATAAAAAGATCCGTTTCATCTCTGGATAAATTGCGCAAAAGGTAAGCCGTAGATTGCGCCCCCATAAGCCAGGAAAGGCGATTGGAAGACCTCAACTTTCCTGAAAAATGCAAGCTAAAACGCCCTTGGTCTTGTAAATCGGATTGTAAAAAAGCGGAGGACACCTGGGAACGGCTATTTTCCTGAGTAGAAAAGGCGGTGCCGATTTTATAGGAAAATTCATCTCCGACAAAACCATAATAAGTGGCACCTCCAATACCCGTCCGGGAAGTGAAATCAATCTTGAACTGGTCTTTGTAAACCGCCACCGAATCGGGTGGAGTGAAAAGATTCTCCGAATTCCCGGCCAGCACAAATACCGACAAATAATCTTTTTTTCGAAATGGGAAATTCAGGTGCAGGGCCAAATCCTGAAAAGTAATCTGCTCTCCTCCAAACGAAACCCCTAGTTTCCCCAAAATACCGACCGTCGAATACCGGTAGTTAAACAAATAGGAGGCCCCTTTCTTTTTTTTACTCAGAGGGCCTTCTGCCGAGATATCCATACCAATAAGCCCCGCCTGAATCGTTTGCTCGTGCTGTTGGTTGTTGCCCTTTCGCAATTGCAAATCCATCATTCCTGCCACCCCATCATTGTACCCAACCGAACCAGCACCCGTAATCAATGCCGAATGGTCAATCATCTGGGCAGATAACATCAGAACACCACCACTGGACAACGACGGCCGATCAGAAAAAGTACCCGCGTTGGGCAGGTGATTGGGATTCACCACATCCAATCCCTGCAAGCGCCAACGTACCCAGGAAGGGTTGTTTCCACGGATACTCATGCTATTCGTACCATCATCGGTCTGCACCACCCCAGGAGCCATGGCAGCCAATCGAGCCGGATCAAAATAGGTCATGGGGTAATTCAATGTTTGTTCCCTAGACAAAGGAAGCTCTCCAATGGGAGACCGGTCTCGAAAGGGCCTGGATTCCACAATATCGACACAGGTGAGGGCCGCCTCGGTAAGTTCCAAAGGACTGAGCAGAACTTCAAGCACCCGCTCTTTGCCTGCCGTAAGTTGGATTTCAAGAATAGTAAAAGATTGATAGCCAGTCGCCTGCACGGTTAGCCAACCTACTCCTGGACGAGGAGCCTCTACACGGAACTCCGAATCCCCCATCTGGGCAACTACACGATCGTTGGACGTGTAGTAAAAAACCAGTTCAGCTCCCGGTAGCGGTTGCAGGGTATTCTTGTCAAGCACCGCGCCTCTGAGCGCTTGAGCCTGAACACTTGTTTGGGAAAGTCCCAAAAAAAGCAGGAAAAGCAGGTACGTATAGTTTCGAATCATATTTTAAGTTTTGTGCTAAACAAAATTCTATTCAAACCGTTGCGCAAAGATCTTAAAAACGCAATTAGATGACTTTTTAAAGCTTTAAATGGTGCAAGTAAAACTCCTTATTTTGAAATTTTCTAAATAGAAAAAAAATAGCCTCGAAAAGCCGGATAATATTCAGTTCTTAACGTTCTGAGTAGTAGGTTTGCAGCGAAAACGTGACCCGTTTCTGACAAACGGCACATCTTATTTCATAACAGTAATAAAGCACTGACTATCAATGAGTTGGTTTACCAAGTTTTTAAGTTCGTCCATCGGTCAAAAGTGGATCATGGCTTTGACCGGATTATTTTTGATGCTGTTTCTGGTGATACACCTGATTGGCAATTTGCAACTATTAAAGGATGACGGTGGGGAAGCGTTCAATACCTACGCGTTTTTCATGACGCACAATCCGCTCATCAAGTTTGTTTCCATTTCGCTTTATCTGTTTATCCTGTGGCACGCCATTCAAGGCATTCGCTTATGGCGGAGCAACCAGGCAGCGCGCGGCAGCCGAGGCTATGCGGTTAACTATGCTCGTTCCTCCGAGGTTTCCTCCAGGAATATGGCTTGGTTCGGTATTGTCATCTTTGTTTTCCTCCTGCTGCACTTGTACCAGTTTTGGTTAAAGATGAAGTTGGGCGTTTTGCCGCCTGCCGAAGTGGCCGCTTATGACCATCCGGTACAGAACCTTTACTTGCCGGTAAAAGAGGCCTTCTCGAATATTTACTACGTCTTGTTTTATGTTGTTTCCATGGTGGTGGTAGGTTTTCACCTTTGGCATGGCTTCTGGTCGTCTTTCCAGACCGTTGGCATCAACCACCCGAGGTACAACGGACTTATTAAATCGGTCGGATATGCGTATGCGGTACTCATGGCAGTTGGATTTTCCTTCATTCCAGTGTACATGTATTTTGTCCAACAATAACTCTTAACTATTCAGCATCGCTTCAGGGCGAAAAATAATATTCAATATGTCTATCAAAACCAGTCCGGCATTAAACAGCAAAGCTCCGTCCGGTCCCATTTCGGATAAATGGAGCCACTACAAAAGCACTGTTCCGTTGGTTTCACCCAACAACAAACGCCGTATCGACGTCATTATCGTTGGTTCTGGCCTTGCAGGAGCCTCTGCAGCTGCCTCTCTTGGCGAGTTGGGTTACAATGTTAAAGTTTTTACCTTCCACGATAGCCCACGGCGCGCTCACTCCATCGCTGCTCAGGGTGGTATCAACGCGGCTAAAAATTACCGCAACGACGGCGACTCCGTTTACCGCTTGTTTTACGATACGATTAAAGGAGGCGATTACCGGGCACGGGAAGCCAACGTGCACCGCCTCGCTGAAGTTTCTGGCAATATCATAGACCAATGCGTCGCACAAGGCGTCCCTTTCGCCCGCGAATACGGTGGTCTGCTCGATAATCGCTCTTTCGGGGGCACACAGGTTAGCCGTACGTTCTATGCCCGCGGTCAAACCGGACAGCAGTTGCTCATCGGTGCCTACCAGGCACTTAGTCGCCAAGTTTCCTTGGGCGCTGTAAAATTGTACAACCGCCACGAAATGCTGGATGTAGTCGTGGTAGACGGACAGTGCCGGGGTATCATTGCTCGGAACCTGCTTACCGGTGAATTGGAACGCCACGCCGCTCACGCCGTAGTCCTCGCCACCGGTGGTTATGGAAACGTATTCTACCTCAGTACCAATGCCATGATGTGCAATGTGACTGCCGCTTGGCGCGCACACCGCAGAGGGGCATTCTTTGGCAATCCTTGCTACACCCAAATTCACCCAACCTGTATCCCAGTTTCAGGTGACTATCAGTCTAAATTAACGCTGATGTCAGAATCCCTCCGGAACGACGGACGCTGCTGGGTACCTAAGAATGCTGCAGATGTAAAAAAGAATCCGAACGATATCCCAGAAGCAGACCGCGACTACTACTTGGAGCGCCGCTATCCGGCTTTTGGCAACCTCGTTCCACGTGATATTGCCAGCCGCGCCGCTAAAATGGTGTGCGACGAGGGCCGCGGAGTAGGTTCAACCGGACTTGCTGTGTACTTGGACTTCGCAGATGCCATCAAAAGGGATGGTCATGCCGCCATTTCCGCCCGCTACGGCAACTTGTTTGAAATGTACGAAAAAATCACCGGTGAAGATCCCTACAAAATGCCTATGCGCATTTATCCCGCAGTACACTATACCATGGGAGGTCTTTGGGTAGATTATGAGTTGATGACCACCGTTCCTGGCCTCTACGCCACTGGTGAATCCAACTTCAGCGACCACGGCGCTAACCGCTTGGGCGCTTCCGCGCTTATGCAAGGCTTGGCAGATGGCTACTTCGTATTGCCCTACACCATCGGATCTTACCTGAGCAATGAAATTCGGACAGGTGCGATTTCTACCAACCTGCCTGAGTTTGATAAAGCAGAAAAAGAAGTCCGCGACCGTATTGAGCGCCTCAAGGCGATCAAAGGCAAAAACAGTGTGGAAAGCTACCACCGCCGCCTTGGAAAAATCATGTGGGACAAATGTGGTATGGCCCGTACAGAAGCAGGGTTGAAGGAGGCCATCCAAGAAATTCAAGCCTTGCGCGCTGATTTCTGGAAAGATGTGTTCGTCCCAGGTTCTGACGCTGAATACAACCCCGAACTGGAAAAAGCCCTTCGGGTAGCCGATTTCCTCGAATTGGGTGAACTCATGTGCGAAGACGCCCTACACCGAAACGAGTCTTGTGGCGGTCACTTCCGCGAAGAATACCAGACTCCAGAAGGAGAAGCCCTGCGCGATGATGACAACTTCATGTACGTAGCAGCCTGGGAGTGGAAAGGCGAAGGACAAAAACAAGATCTCCACAAAGAATCCCTGGATTATGAAGTGGTAAAAGTGTCCCAACGTTCGTACAAATAACTCTTCTGTCTCATCAACAATCACTCGATCATCAGCATCGCTCAATCTATAGCAGATTATGAAACTGAATCTAAAAATCTGGCGCCAGGGCGGCAACTATAAAAATGGGCAGTTTGTACAATACGAACTCCCTAACGTTAACCCGCACATGTCTTTCCTCGAAATGCTCGACGTTCTCAACGAACAACTCGTTAGCAAAAGGGAAGAACCCGTCGCATTCGAACACGACTGCCGGGAGGGAATCTGTGGCACCTGCTCCATGGTCATCGACGGTCGTCCACACGGCCCGATGAAAGGCACCACTACTTGCCAGCTACACATGCGCCACTATAACGACGGAGATACCATTGTAATCGAGCCGTTCCGCGCAAAAGCATTCCCTGTCATTAAAGACTTGGTGGTAGACCGCTCTGCCTTCGACCGAATTATCCAATCTGGTGGATATGTAAGTGTAAATACCGGACAAGCACAGGACGCTAACTCTATTCCGGTAGAAAAAGACCAGGCTGGCCGTTCTTTCGACGCGGCTGCTTGCATCGGTTGCGGTGCCTGTGTTGCAGCTTGCCCCAACGCCTCCGCCATGCTCTTTACCTCTGCAAAGGTCAGCCACCTGGCCCTGCTCCCACAAGGACAGGTGGAACGCAAGCGCCGGGTGCTTAAAATGGTCGCCCAAATGGATAAGGAAGGCTTTGGTCAATGCTCCAATGTGAAAGCCTGCGAGGCAGAATGCCCGAAAGAAATCTCGGTTTCGAATATCGCACGGATGAACCGCGAGTACGCCAGTGCCGCATTCACCAACGAATCCAACTAAAACGGGGTTCTGTTCAATAAAAAACGGCGGCTCCTTCTACAAGGAGCTGCCGTTCTTAGTTATATCGCACGCTGCAAAAGCTTAATAGCCAAAACGCTGCAAGGTAGCATCATTATCCCGCCAGTTTTCCCGCACTTTCACCGTCGTTTCCAAATACACCTTACATTGCAGAAAAGCCTCCAGGTCAGCGCGAGCTTTTTCCCCTAACTTTTTAATGGCAGATCCGCCTTTCCCAATCAAGATAGGCTTTTGACTTTCCCTCATCACATAAATAACGGCTAGAATGCGAGCAAGAGGCTCCCCGGCTTTGGTTTGCGTCTCCTTAAACGATTCGATGCCTACCTCACAAGAATAAGGAATCTCGTCATCGTATAAGTGAAAGATCTTTTCCCGAATAATTTCGCTTGCAAAAAAACGCTCCGGACGATCCGTCAGCTGATCCGGCGGGTAGAAGGGATCTCCCTCCGGTAAAAATGCCAAAATTTTCGTTAATAACTCGGCTGTGCCCACCCCTCTCAAGGCCGAGATAGCCATGGTATCCGTAAACTTCACCCGATTCCGCCACCAATTACCCGCATCTACAATTCGCTGAGGATCCACCAGATCCGTCTTGTTCAATACCAGCAACAAGGGGCATTCCACCTTTTTTAGCACCTCAATTACCGGATTTTCTGGATCCAGCTCATCCGTCATATCCGCTACAAACAGCATCAAATCGGCATCCTCTACGGTGCCTTCTACAAACCGGTTCATCGTCTCGTGCATCCGGTAGGAAGGTTTTTTGACATACCCAGGGGTATCAGAGAAGACTACCTGAAAATCCTCACCGGTCAAAATACCAATTAACCGATGCCGGGTAGTCTGAGGTTTGTGGCTAATGATGCTCATTCGCTCCCCCACCAAGGCATTCATAAGGGTTGATTTCCCAACGTTGGGCTTCCCAATAATATTGACAAAACCTGATTTCATTTAGTTTTTTCCTTTCTTTTGTAAAATTTCCGGGTCCAGTGCCTGGGCCTTCGCATACATCTCCTGTGAACGTTGTATATCCCCGCCCATCCGATAGGCGGTTCCTAAATCAAATAAATTACTGGCATTGGAAGGATCCAATTCCACCGCTTTTGAAAACCACTTGATCGCCTCTTGGTGGTTTTGAGAAACCCCATTAGCAACCCCTAGCAATCGAGCTGTTTCAACATCCGTCGGATCGTTTTGCCAAGCCTGTTGCAAGTATTTTTGAGCATTTGTCAAATCACCTTTTTTCTCCCCATAATACTTACCTGTCTCCCGAAGTGCCATTGCCAAGCTTTGCTTCAATTTTGCATTTTGAGGCTGCTTCTGGAGCGCAAACTGATAATCTGCCACGCTCTGCTCATAATTTCCCAACAATAAATGACATCCGCCCCGGGTGATATAAGCATCTGCATAATCCTTAAAAATATCAATGGCCTTATCTAAGTGCGGTAAAGCCTGCTGACAATATGCTTTTCGCTGCACTTCATCCGTTTCTACCCTTGCTTTATCAAATAAAATACCCCCACAGGCATTCCGGATTTTGGCACTGTTCACGGAGGTCTTCACATCCGTAAAAAACAGTTGCTCATTGCTCTTCCAAGCCGGGATCCGCATCAAGGTTTTTAAGGCATATCCACCGCCCAATAAACTACTTAAACCAACGGTAATAGCCAAGGCGCCCGTGTTCCATCCGCCCTTCCGCTGCAGGATACCCACCAAGCCCGCAGCTACCACTAAAACAAAACCAACCGACGGCATAAAGACAAAACGTTCGCCCATGTGCGTACCCACCGGAAAAACCAGGTTGGAAACAATACTCAGGGTAAAAAGATAATAAAAAATCCCGAAACTAACCACCGGGCGTTGCTTCCGCTGACGGAACGCATAGTACGCCATTCCAACGTACAACAAAAGACTCAACCAGACGGCTGGTTCCGAAAAATGTTGAATCGGAATCTGATTGGGATAATAGTCGTGGGTCAATGGATGTGGAAAAAACAACAACCAAACATATTTGCCTAAAGTAAAGAAAATCGTTGCGAGCTTTTCCCCGAAACTGTAAAACGCCCAGCCACTGCCCGTCCATTTCACATACGGATTGTTCATAAGTTCCAAGGGCGCTCCCCCAAACTTCCAATTCAATATACTTCCTCGAATAATGAAAAAGACGATAAAGCCAAGTACTAGTGGAAGCATCAAAGGAAGAATCCTACTCCAATCTGCCCTCCGAAAATACAAGAGCGCTAGCGGAATCACAGCCAGGAAAGTCACCGCATTTTCTTTGGACATGCAGGCAAGAAAAAACACCAATGCCCCCAACCAAGCCCAGCTGGACTTACCCGTATCAAAAGCCTTTAGGGTAAGCCATAGCGTACCCATACTCCCCATCAGCGTCACGATTTCATCACTCCCCTTGATATTCGCCACCACTTCCGTATGAATGGGGTGAACAACAAATAACAGGGCAGCGATCCAAGAAATCAGCGCAGCTACAGACTCCCCCAATTCGGCCTCCATCAAATAACGGAGCGTATGGTACAATACCAAGCAGGTAGCCGCGAAGAGCAGAACGGTGAATAAGTGAAATACAAAGGGATCTGCCCCCACGAATTCATACAAAATAGCAAATAACACCAAGGTAAAGGGTCGATAACGCCCGCCAGAAACCAATAAATCCTTTCCTTCTACCTTGAAAAAGCCAAAAAAGGTGTCTTTGGACAAAATCCCTTTGATCCCCGAAATCCCCTGCTGTGTAAACTGATTGTCTGTGATCACAATGGCATCGTCCTGAACAAATTGATGGCCCAACGAACCAGAATAGATAAAAATCGCTAATGAAAAAATCAGCAGTGTCTGCAAGCGATAGTTAGTAAAAAACTCCGGCAATCGGAGGTAAGGAAGAGCATCGGAAGGCCTGCTCTGTCTCTGTTCTTTCTTTGTTGCGGATTTGCTCATAAAACGAGGCAATTGATTTGCGCTGCAAGGTACGAAATGGATTAGAATTGAACGTGTCCGTTCCAAAGAGAAGCAGTTGGATACGCTTGCTTTTTTACTGCTCCATTCTCGCCATCCCTCCCTTGATGCCTGGCCTTGCAGTTATGCCAAAATACCCCTAAATTGCGTCAAAACCAGCTCATTAACATCCAACCTAACCTTCTATATGCGTAAACCCTTCTATCTTAATAGCCTGTTATTAGGGGTTCTCCTGCTTCTAAGCAATACGATTCGAGCAGACTCTATTCAAAAAATAGTGGTAAATAATCCCGCTTGTGACTCCATATTTTTGAGCAATGGGAAAGTTATTGCGGTCAAAAACCTGGAAATCACCTCAAAAGAGCTGTCGTTCTCCTATTGCAATGACACAACCGAGCAACGCCACCGAGCCCCGCTCCAACAAATTCAAAAAATAAAAAAAGCCGATGGTAGTTGGTTGAACGGCCACTACCAACCAGCCCTGACGGCAGAAGCAGGGGAATCTACCAAAGAGCGTGACCCACTTTCAACCCAAGTGAACAGGCTGTTTTTGCTGAGCCTGGTTGGCCTTTTCTTATTGCCCTTTTTCGCGCAGATAATGATTTTCAGGCAAGCCCGAAAACTCCGAAAACAACTCCATACTTCCCCTGCCCATGCAATTATACGCCGCAAGCTCAACCTATTGATTGCATTAAATGTCCTCACACTGCTCCTCTGGATCTACTTGGTTATATTATTAATACCATTTTTTCAAGTGCTTTGGTGGTTTGTAACAGCCATTATCCACGACTCCTTCTAATTTTTTCCAAAAAACTACCTTATGCGACTCAAAATCCAACTCTTACTAATATTGCTCTGCCTTGGTCTCCAACAAGCAAAGGCAGATCGCTTGCGCCCTAGTTCACCATTGGCCGACCAAGACTGCGATACCCTCTGGCTAACCAACGGAAAACCGGTTGCTGTTAAAAACCTGCAAGTAACCGAAACCGAGGTCCTATTTGCTTACTGCGACGATTCCACCAATTTCATCCGCCGTGCCCCTATTCAGCAAGTTCGGGCAATAAAAACCGCCAAAGGCGAACAACAATACCTTCACGCAAGTGAAAAACCGCGCTCCGAACAAGCGCAAAGGGATTGGGAAACGTACGTGGAACAAAAGAAGCGCATTCGAAAATGGTACTGGTTTTCACTGTTAGGCATCACCTTCGCTCCAATTATTATTCAAGTGATCCTATTGAGCCAAGCAATTTCCATGAAAAAAAAGCTGGAAAATAATGAGTATAAGGGGCAGTTAACTAGAAAAATCAATGGGGTCATTGCATTAAATATCCTCAGTCTGTTAATTGTCCTGCTGGTTACCGTGGTTTTTGCTTGGGGGCTTTACCTTTTTACTACCGGGGGCTAACAAAATATGCTTAAAAATAGCTATTTATGAAAATTTTGGCTACACTTACAGCCTGCATTCTACTATCGAATTGGGTGCAGGGAAGCACATCCAATCGAACTACCCAGCTAGGAGGAGACTGCGACTCTTTGTTATTGACCAATGGAAAGTGGATTGCCGTTCGGAACCTTCAATAAACAGAAGGAGCATTGCTGTTTTCATTTTGTAACGACTCTAGTCATCAACGGCAGCGAATTCCAATTCAACAAGCAAAGTTGTTTAAAAACGCCGAGGGCGAATCCCTTGAGGTAAAGCTACTTCCCATCCAACCAGAGCAATGGGTTGACTCCAAATTCCAAACAGCCCCGTCTGTGGCATCTAAAATCCAGAAACTGGCATGGTTGTCTATACTGGGGATTTTTCCACTTCCCATTTTAACGCAGATCTACGTAATTCGAAAGGCGAGCGCCTTGAAAAAACAGTTGGAAAATACCCCTGAACACAAAAAGTACAAAAGACAACTCACCGCTATTTCCATAGTAAATTGGGGACTGTTGGGTATTTGGGTTGCCTTTTGGTCGCTGGTACTTTTGATCATCCTTGCCTTCGCGTTCCCCTAATAACAACCTAACGCTTGCGCAATCGATAGGAATACAAATCGTCTTCTCCCTGATAATACCCATCCAGTACCAAACTATTGTTCGCAAGCCGAATGGCTTCAATCGCTTCCCCAATATTAGAAACCCGGTTCCCATTCACCCGAGAAAGAATAAATCCAGGCTGCATATTCGTATCGTACACCCGACTACCACGGCGCACACTACTTACCGACACTCCTGTAAAGCCCCATTTTTTCTGTTCCGTAGAGTTGAGGTTGCGCAACTCTATTCCAAGCTCTTCCAATAACTCATCCCCCTTGTACCGAGATAAATTAAAGGAGTTAGCTGCATCTTTTAACGTGAGCATTAGCTGCCTGCGCTGGCCCTTCCTCCAGTAATCCAACCGAACATCTTCCCCCGGCCGCAGACGACCCACCAGCTCCTGAAGCTCTGGAGTGGTCTGTGTAGCAATTCCATTAATGGATAAAATCACATCTCCGACCGATAATCCTGCATCAGCAGCTGCCCCTTGGGCACTTACCCGGTTCACCAAAACCCCAAATGCATCCGGCAGCCCCAATTCTTCGGCCACCTCATTGCTTACATCTTCAATACCCACACCCAAATACGCTCTCTGCACACTTCCAAATTCCCGCAAATCGCGAACCACCTTCTGAACAAGATTAGAGGGAACGGCAAAGGAGTAGCCCTCATAATTACCCGACTGCGTAATAATTGCCGTATTAACCCCGATCAATTCTCCCAGGGAATTCACCAATGCCCCACCACTATTGCCCGAATTTACTGCAGCGTCGGTTTGAATAAACGATTCAATTGTCCCGCCACCTCCAAGGATATTGATGTTTCTCCCCTTGGCACTAATAATCCCGGCAGTAACCGTACTGGTCAGATTAAATGGATTGCCAACGGCCAACACCCACTCCCCTACCCGAGTCGAATCGCTGTTTCCAAACAACAAAAAAGGAAGCCCCGCTGCGTCTACTTTTAGCAAGGCAATATCGGTGGACGGATCTGACCCGACCAACTCCGCATTGTATTCTTTTTTATTGGAAAGGGTTACTTTAATTTCTACCCCTCTTTCCACCACATGGTGGTTCGTCACAATGTATCCATCCGGGGAAACCACCACCCCAGAACCCGTCGCACCCGAAAAAGAACCCGACCGGAAAAAGCTGCCATTCACCTCTTGAACACTTCGGATATTAACCACGGCCGGAGTAGCTACTTGTGCAGCATCCGTAAACTGCGTGGGCGCAACCGATCCATAACCCCCACTGCCCCGAGCACTCCAGATTTTGTCTACTAACGAAGTGTACTGCGCCTCCGAAGTAGATCCAGACCAGACCACTTGAACTGGTGGAAACAACCATCGGGAAAGAACCAAGGTAAAACCAGCACTTAAAAGCGCTACCGTAATTAACTGCCGAACATTTCTCATCTTTCCAAGTTGTTTATAAATAAAAGTACGTAATTGGAACGAAATAGTTGATCAAATAGTACGTGGGAAGCTGCCCCTACCTTCCTGTAGCACCTCGTCCAACGCAAAATACGCTTTAAGCCCAACTCGTAGGGGTATAAGCCACCTTCCTTAGTCCAAACTAATTTCCATACCTTTGTGTTCATTAGAACGATGAATATGCCAAACACACGACTACTCCCAGCCTTTATACTGCTTCTTTGCGCCCAATTGAACTTTGCTCAACCCGGTCAGGTGCTTTTCCCAGGACTGAGCGGGGCGGTCCTGCTTGATAGTGTAGTGGCGCACTACAAAACGGACACGACTTTGAGCTACGGTATGGCGAGGGATACCCTTTATGCCAAGGTGCTGGCGATCGATGACGATACGCTTCGTTGTATTTATTCAGAACATGCCCTTTACCTAGATCCCACCCAAGATCCTACCCAATACGTGTACCTTTCTGGCACCGCTAACGGGATGAATGCCGAACACGCCTACCCACAATCAAAAGGCGCCTCGGTTGGGATTGCCAGAAGCGACATGCACCATCTGTTTCCAACTCGAATAGCGGTCAATGAGACGAGGGGGAGTTTCCCGTTTGCCGATATTCCAGATAACCAGACGGAAAAATGGTTTTTTAAAACGACAACCTTAACCACAGTACCAACCGTACAAAAAGACCGGTATTCGGAGTTTAAAACTGGTTTTTTTGAACCAAGGGAAGCCTCCAAAGGCGATATCGCCCGGGCAGTGTTTTATTTTTATACGATGTACCGAACACAGGCCGATTCGATGGATCCACTCTTTTTTCAACAACAACGCGCTACCCTTTGCCAGTGGCACCAGCAAGACCCCGCTGACCAAGCAGAAGTAATAAAGACTTGGCGCATCGCACCCTACCAAGATAATAAGCCGAATCCTTTTGTGTTGGACTGTAGCCTCGTTCATCGCTGCTACTGTCCGGAACTACCAACCGATTGCCTCAGCAACAGCTCGGAAATCAACCCTGTTGCTCGCCCCTTTCAAGTGTTTCCACAACCCTTTAAAGACCAAATAACCATCCGGGCTCAATTGCCTTTTTTAGGTAAACTCACCGGAAACCTCCAGTCTGTAGATGGAAAAACCCTCCGTCAATGGGAAAGCGCTCTTTCAGATACGAATGTTGAACACCACCTTGATTCTTTGCATAACCTGCCTCCTGGGGCCTACTCCTTGAGCCTTCGCCTTTCCGCTCCCGGAGAACAAACCATAGAACAAAGCATCCTGCTCCTTAAAATGCCAGAATAACTATGTTCAGTTTTTATAAATACCATGGCGCTGGCAACGACTTTATTCTGATCGACCAACGCTTTCAACGCCACCTGAAGCGCAGCGATACCGAACAAATCGCTTTTTTGTGCGACCGCAAATTTGGGATTGGAGCAGATGGACTCATCCTGTTACAGCATCATTCAGAAGCCCCGATTGAAATGGTCTATTTCAATGCAGATGGACGAGAAAGTACCCTCTGCGGAAATGGAGGTCGATGCTTTGCAGCTTTTGCCAACCACCTTGGAATCGCTAGCGAAACATTGCGCTTTATGGCCATCGATGGTCTACATGAAGCCCGCATCGCAACCAACCCAGTTCCGAATGGCCTGGAATGGGTAGAACTGCAAATGAACCCGGTAAGGGTGTTGGAGCAAACCGATACGGCCGATTATATTCTGAATACAGGCTCTCCCCATTTCATTCGGTTTGACCAGCAAATTTTAACTAAAAACATGGTAGAAATCGGTCGGTCAGTCCGCTACAGCGATCGATTCGAAGCCGAGGGAATCAATGTCAACCTCGTGGAGCCTACCCTTGAAGGAGGATTGCTCATCCGAACCTATGAGCGCGGTGTGGAGGATGAAACCCTGGCCTGCGGTACCGGTATCACAGCCGCCGCTTTGGCATATGCCCGCCAACAACACCGCACGGGCCCCCAAGAAATACCCGTTAAAGCCCTGGGCGGACACCTATCCGTTCGCTTTGACGCCGAACCAGATGGCAGCTTCTCCAATATCTGGCTTTGTGGCCCTGCTCAACGGGTATTCAAAGGCGAACTGATGAATGGAGAATGGTAACCGTCCTTACACCATAACTAGCTTATGAACAAGCTACTTTTCCCCTTGCTCTTGCTTCTGTACTCAGGTGTCAGCTCCAAAGCACAACCCATTGATACTATGGAGCAGATCATTCAATACCGATCCCAGCTCAAACAAGCCCTCCGAACCGGCAACGGAACCATCGGAGCATCAATCACCAAAACATTGCTCCCCTATTACAGCTTTCAGCACTGGGCCCTGATGTGGGATGAACGCTGGTTAATTTACCATTGGACCGGACAAGAACGAACCCTCTTGGAGGAGATAAAACAACATACAGAATCCAGCCGATACCTAGAAGAATACGCCAAGGCCCCACCCCCTGATAGCCTCTTCGAAGTAGCCGATTCATTGATGTACACCCTCCGCCCCCAATACGCAGCGGAGCTAGTGGACCGTGGACTCAGTCTGGAAGAACAAAGCTTTGTGCTACTGCACCTACAATACCTGCTTCGCAACCACGAGGAAGCTGAAAAAGAGAAAAGAGCACTCTTCCTTCAAGACTACCCAGAATCCCCGTTCTCGACCTATATTAAAACCTTTATGCCACTCCCCCCGGCTCCAATTGATTACTACTGGTCGCTGGATGCCAGAATACTAAACAACAATTGGACAGGGGACTTATTGCCCATCCTAAACACTGGTTGGGGCGGCCAGGTGGGTATATACCTCCACAAAAAACGGTGGAATTTTGGAATGAATTTACAATTGTCCAGGCAAAAACTAAATCGCCCCATCACCGAGAGATACGATGTCTGGCCCAAAAATGCACCCTCCTCCTTCCTGGGATTCGGTATTCAAGGCGGATTTACAGTACTCAACCAATCCAAAATCAAAATATGGCCAAGTGTGGAAGCGGGTTGGAATAACCTGACCCCTGTCAACAACAAAGACAGTGGCATACCAGACGAATTGTTCTACTCCCTGTTTACCTACCAATCCGCCTATGTAGGAGCAGCACTCAACGTAGATTTAAAAATGGTTCCCCAAACACCCCATCCTAAAGGACTTTACCCCACCAAATACAACGGGATCCGAATCGCACTTGGATACAACCTTTTGAATTTTCACTGGGCCAATTCACAACTCGATGGAAATGCCGTTTACCTGGCCATTGGATACCAATTATCCACCAACTAATACAAAAACAAGACTTCTATATGCAATTTGACTGGCTATCCGATCTCAGTCCCGCCTTGAAAGCGCAGGAATACTGGAAGGAACGCAATTACCAGCAAGAGGGACTTTTTCAGGTCGTGTACCGCCCTAGAAGGCCTTTCGCGATTTCTTGTGGTGCAGGACTGCTGGCAGAGCATATTCGCCATTTCCGGTTTAGTCCAGCGTTCATTCAACGAATGGGCCAAATGACCGCTGGGGGGGGCGGAAGTATATTTACCGAAAGCTTTTTAAACCACCTTCAACGAATGCGGCTGCGTGTCAACGTTTGGGCCCCACCCGAAGGCATGTTGCTGCTTCCCGGAGAACCCTTGGCCATCGTGAGCGGTCCAGTAGAGCAAATCTACCTATTGGAATCCGCTTTTCGGTTCCTCCTCTGGCGTTCCTCCCAATGGGCTACCCGGATTGCCTCCGCGCGCTGGCAAGCTCAAAACTGGACAGAAGAAGAGGCTCCCGTGGCGCCCTCCTCCACTTTTAACTTTGACGGCTGGAAAATCCGCGCGGAATACATCGGGGGCGCCCTGGCAGATGATATTTTGGATACCATTAAAGAGCCCAGCAGACCGCCAGACCCGGAAGAAGGATTGCATCCACTTGATCAAGACGGATTAATCCAGGTTCGAAGGGCCTTCAAAGGGCAAACCGCGCTCGGCGATATCTGGTTGACCGCTGCCCAGGAAGAACTCGCCAGTGTTAGCCGAACCCAAGCAGACCTTCGGGATATCCGAACAGGCGAAGTACGCCACCTTTCCATTACCCGCTTCCAAAACCTTTACCAACCGGTGTTGGTGAAAGGCCATCCGGTACTCTCCAATACCCGAATCAGCTACCTGCGTCAGCGAACCCTCAAACAATTGGAAATGTTTCAAGGAGATCACCTCGAAGCCTTTCCAAGGGGATTTAGTTGTTGATTGTAACGACGTCCCCGGGCTGCAGATCGCCCAATTCAATGGCACCAATCGCTACCCGCACGAGGCGGAGGACAGGATAGCCCACCGCTGCACACATTTTTCGGACTTGTCGGTTTTTACCCTCCGTCAGGGTGATCGCTACCCAGCAGTCCGGAATGGATTTACGAACCCTTATGGGAGGAACCCGATCTGGCAAAACCGGTGGTTCCTCCCATAAAATAGCTTTTGCCGGAGCCGTCCGATAGGCTTTCCCATTCACTGTAATGGTCACTCCTTGCTCAAGCAAGGCCAGAGCCGCTGCATCTGGAGTGCCCTCCACCTGCGCCCAATAGGTCTTTTGGTGGGCTCGCTTGGGATTCAGAAGCTGATCGTTTAAACGACGGTCATTGGTCAACAATAGCAAACCCTCACTATCTGCATCCAATCGCCCTACCGGATACACATCTTTCGGAAACGAGAACGCTAAATCAGCAAGGGTCTGCTGACCAGGTACTTCTACGGTAAACTGACTTAGCATACCGTATGGTTTGTAAATTTTATATGTTTGGAACAAAATTAGCGCTGAATAGAAAGCGATTTTACCACTCTCCCCTTGGAAGTAATAATTTGTAAGGAATAGTTACCCGTTGGATACCGCCCCACTTGCAATGCTTGTCCAGACCAATATGCATCATT
>CANHDG010000055.1 GCA_947459365.1 Saprospirales bacterium | reverse complement strand
AGTAGTTTTTGCTGCTCAGCACCTTGGGCTTTCTCTCACTGAACAGCCGGTGGGAACATACCGGGAAGGTGATCGATGGACCTGGCATTTTAGTCCCTGCGGGATTGCGGAACAGGAAATCCGTGCTCATCTTACCTATGTGCAGGTGGGAGATCGGCTTCGCCTCGCTTGGAATGTGAACCTACCGTTACTAAAAGGGGATGATTGGTGGAATGTTCGAGTGGATGCTGAAACAGGACAATTTCTGGAAAAAAACAACTGGACAGTGTATTGTCAATTTGATCACCCAGCTGGGACCAGCTGTTCCTCGCAGGAGCGTCTTTCTGCAGTTCGTGAGGTTCGAGTAGCATCGCCAGCGGTATCGAATGTACCCGTTTATGGTGTATTTGAATTGCCCTTGGAGGCACCTTCTTTTGGCGCGCGCACGGTAGTGGCAGAGCCCAACTCAGCCGATGCTTCTCCTTTTGGCTGGTTGGATGTGGACGGACAGGTTGGAGTGGAGTACAAAATTACTCGTGGTAATAATGTGCATGCCTACGAGGACCGCGATGATGATAACCAACCTGGTTACTCCCCTAGCGGTGGCGATTCCTTGAATTTCAATTTTCCAATGGATTTGACCAATGACGCACTTACCAATGAGGATGGAATTATTGCAAATTTATTTTATACGAACAACATGATTCACAATATCCTTTACCACCATGGATTTACGGAAGAAGCCGGTAATTTCCAGGAAAATAATTACGGTAGAGGAGGAGAAGACGGGGATTATGTTCGCGCAGAAGCACAGGATGGATCCGGCAGCAATAACGCCAATTTTTCCACTCCTGATGATGGCAACCGCCCCCGTATGCAAATGTATCTTTGGGATAATCCAGTAACCTCCGGCTTGAAAGTAATCTCCCCTTCTTCCATCGCAGGGGTTTACACCGCTGCAGCAGCCACCTTTGGCCCAGGACTCGGAAATGGTGTAACTGGTTCAGTGGTATTGGTTCAAGATTCTGTCGGTATTAGTACGGATGGTTGCGAGGCACTCCTCAATACAGCCGATCTAGTAGGAAAGATTGCACTAATTGACCGTAGCAGTTGTCCTTTTTCGGATCAGGTGAAGGCAGCTAACAATGCTGGAGCTATTGGAGTTGTAGTGGTAAATAATTTAACAACCCCTCCTTCCGCAATGGGAGGCAATAGCGATGGGATTACGATTCCCTCTGTTATGATTGGTAAAACGACCGGTGATAGCATTAAAGCAAGGCTGGCTGCAGGGGAAGAAGTAGAAGTTAGTATGCGGAAGAACCCCAAATACGACTCCGCCCTGGATAATGGTGTGATTGCCCATGAATACGGACACGGACTTTCTAATCGTCTGACAGGAGGTCCTTCTGCCTCTGGATGCTTATCCAATCGGGAGCAGGGTGGAGAAGGCTGGAGCGACTGGCTCGCCCTCATTTTATCGATTGAGCCAGACGATACGGGAGTAGATGCACGGGGTATCGGCACCTATTTATTGGGGGAAAATACCTCCGGTGAAGGTATCCGGAGGTTCCGTTATTCTACGAATATGATTATAAACCCGCAAGTGTATGGGGACGTTTCCACCAGTGGGGTTCCGCACCCAATTGGTGAAATCTGGTGCCAATCTATCTGGGACCTTACCTGGAAGCTGATTGAAACAGAGGGTTTTGATCCAGATTGGTATTATGGAAATGGGGGAAATAACACTGCTATGCGCTTAGTGATTGAAGGGATGAAATTGCAGCCTTGCCGTCCAGGGTACATTGATGCTCGGGATGCTATCTTGGCTGCAGATGCCCTTTTGTATAATAATGCCCACCAATGCCTCATTTGGGAGGTTTTTACTCGTCGTGGTTATGGAAAAGGGGCGGATCAAGGAAGCAATGATGAAACCAACGATCAGGTGGAGAGTTATACTTTGCCCAATATTTGCTTGATACCTACAGCACCTCCTAGTGCCAAATTCGCTGTAAGTGATACCAGCTCCTGCCGCGGAGTATTCCAATTCAGGGATCTTTCCACGGATATTCCACAATACTATCAGTGGAATTTTGGTGATGGAAGTACGAGCACAGAAGAAAACCCTTGGCATACGTACCAATCTCCTGGTATTTACACGGTCGTATTGGTGGTGTCGAATACGTTGGGAGAAAGTACGCATACGTTGACCGTTGAATACACAGTAGATCCCGCACCTACGGTAAGTGGGGATGCAGTGGTTTGTGCCGGAAATTCCAGCACGTTGACGGCCTCTGTGCAGTCGGGCTACAGTGCCGCTTGGTACCAGAATGGAGCGTTAAAAGGGGAGGGCACCACCTTCACCAGCGATAATCTACTGGGCACCACCGTGTTTGAAGTAAAACAGTTTGCAGAAGGTCCACAAGCTCGGGTCGGAGCAGCAGATAATACCATTGGAGGTGGAGGTTATCAGTCTGGAGGCCAGGGTAGGTTGTTGTTTGAGGCCCATGCACCGTTCCGATTGCTTTCTGCGGTAGTTTATGCTCAAAACGCAGGAAACAGAACGTTCAATTTGTACGATAATACCAATGCGATTATTCAAACCGTGACGGTAGAGGTGTCAGAGGGGCAACACCGAGTGGCCTTGAACTTTGATATCCCAGCTGCAGGCTTGTACGCTGTGGGTGGTGCAGGGCAGAAGCTTTACAGGAATGTTACAGGTGCCGATTACCCGTACACCATTGATAGCTTGGTATCGATCTATAGTTCTAACTTCTCTGCGAGTCCGACCAGTGCTTATTTTTATCTATACGATTGGGAGGTTCGGTATTGCTACAGTGAGCCAACTCTTTTCCAGGTAGAAGTTACTCCGGGTCCAGTAGCTGCATTTACCGCCTCTACTGTCAACGGTTTAAACATCGCCTTTGAGAATACTACCACTGGAACAGCAACCAGCTACAGCTGGGATTTTGGAGATGGAACCAGTGTGGCGAATGTTCAAAATCCGCTTCACACCTATTTGACACCAGGACTTTATACGGTGAAGCTCATGGTTTCTGACGGTACCTGCAGCAGTGAGTATGAACTGGTCGTTCCGGTAGGGGTCAGCGCGCAAGAAGAGCCAGTTGAATTGGCAGGCCTTCGTATTTATCCAAATCCTGCAACGGATCAATTCTTTTTAGATTTGGGAAGTCAACCAGTTACAGATTTGCAACTGGAGCTGCAAGATGCAGCGGGCCGGACCCTTCGGCAGCAGGTGAGTAGCCAAAAACGCACACGGATAGAGGTGGAAGGCTTGCCAGCGGGAGTATACCAATTAAGGGTAAAATCTCCTGCAGGGATGGTCAACCGCAAGATTACCTTGGTGAACTAACTTTTGTCCGTGTTTGGATGATTTCATCCAGTTTGGAATAGTTGAACTAAAAAAAATGCCTAGTTCCAAAGAGCCAGGCATTTTTTTTAGCCTTTTACCGGGTAAAACTCCGGTCCAAAACGCTCGAAACAAGCTTTATCCAGCGCTTCCCGATCGTCTGGGTGAGCAATTTGGGTCAGGGCATTGGCCCGTTGGCGCAAGTTTTTCCCAAAAAGCATAGCGACCCCGTATTCTGTAACAACATAATGCACATGGGCGCGGGTGGTTACTACGTTGGCGCCGGGTTTGAGAGTAGGAACGATTCGAGGGACGCCTTTTTTGGTGCGAGAAGTGAGGGCAATAATGGGTTTTCCGTCTTTAGATAGGGCAGCACCCCGCATAAAATCCATTTGACCACCTACCCCAGAAAATTGTTGTGTTCCGATGGAATCGGCGCAGACCTGCCCCGTGATATCCACTTCAATCGCACTGTTAATGGCTACCACGCGGTCGTTCCGTTTGATGACGGAAGCTTCGTTGACATAATCCACGTCCAGGATAGCGAACGATGGATTGTCGTTGATGTAATCGTACAATTTCTGCGATCCAAGTACAAAAGAGCTAACGGTTTTGTTGGGGTGAATGGCCTTGTAGCGGTTGTTCACCACCCCTTTTTCCACCAAATCAATAATCCCATCGGAAAACATTTCGGTGTGAATCCCCAAGTCTTTGTGGTTGCCCAAAGCGCGCAACACGGCATCCGGAATGGATCCGATACCCATTTGCAGCGTGCTCCGGTCCTCGATTAATCCAGCGATAATTTTACCGATTTCTAACTCTTCCTTCCCTACTTTTTCGGCAAATTTCCCCTCTTGAAGCGGCGTTTCTTTCCAGGTCATCGAATGGAGCTGGCTTATATGAATCATACCATCTCCATGGGTACGAGGGACCTTCGGGTTGACCTGTGCAATGACTTTTTTGGCAGTATTGACGGCTGATCGGGCCACATCTACCGATGGGCCAAGGGAACAGTAACCGTGGACATCTGGAGGAGATACCTGTACAATTGCGACATCGATAGGAAGGATTCCTCGTTTGAACAGCTCTGGGATTTCGCTTAGGAATACCGGTACATAGTCTGCCCGGCCTTCTTTCACGGCATTTCGGACGCTGGCGGAGACAAAGAGGGAGTTAAATTTAAAATTAGGGTAATACTCCGGCTTATCCAGCTCCACATCCCCATACATACTGACGGACACCATTTCGACCTCTTGCAGTCGGTCTTTTTGTTGTGCCAAGGCGTGAAGCATATAAACAGGAGTAGAAGCGCTGCCGTGGATAAAAAGACGTTGTCCGGATTGGACGGCTTGCAGGGCTTCTTCAGCGGAGACGTATGACATAACTTGTAAAGGTTAGGTTAGGTGTTGGCGTAAAATCAGGCGTACGAATGGAAAGGGGTTAAAATACAATTGTTTTCAGCTGTTTTTGATCAAAAAAGGAGCGAAGCAGCTTCCTTTGACCCCCACAAAAATACGGCAAAACAAGGAGCTTTTGTGTTGAAAAATAGGTAGTGACAAAGGTTTGACGAAGGGGAAGGGAAAAAAGGTTGTTTCTTTGTGTGCTACTTATTTAGAAGACAATCAAAAAAACAATCCAACAGCTATGAAATACTTAATCATCGGTATGGGGCCAGGAATTGGCTGGTCGCTAGCCACCACCTTTGGGAAAGCGGGGTTTGACATTCTGATGGTTGCGCGAAACGAAGAGCGGCTCCGGGATATGGAGCAGCGGTTGGCCGAACAATCGATTGTTTCGAAGGGCTATTCGGCAGATCTTGCTGAACCGGAGGCTTTTGTTGCCTTTATGCGCCAATTGGCTGCCGAGCATCCCGATACAGCGGTGGTACATTACAATGCAAGTGCCTTTCATCTGGGTTCTCCTCTGGAGTTGCCACTTGATACCTTTATCTCGGCTCTGCATACCTGTGTTACGGGTGCTGTTGCGGCGGTGCAAGCATTTTATCCGATTTTACAAAAGCAATCGAGGGCTGCCTTCTTTTTTACGGGGGGCGGATCAGCGTTACATCCCAATGCGGCTACTTTTTCCCTGAGCATTGGCAAAGCGGGCCTACGTAACCTGGCTTTATCGTTAGTAGAGGCTTGCGCTGGTAGCAGTGTTCAAGTTGGAACGGTGACGGTTGCAGGCATGGTAAAATCCGGCACTCCGCTGGATCCAGACTTGATTGCGGCACAATTTGCGGTACTCTGGGAGCAGGGCAAGGGAAAAGCGGCTGTGGAGGTGTTGATGGAGGGCTAAATAAATATTAACCTTCGTCGAAAGAGATCACAACCCGGTCAGACTTGGGATGGGCTTGGCAAGTAAGCACAAAACCTGCTGCTACCTCATCCGGTTCTAGTCCATAGTTGAGGTCCATGCTCACCTCGCCTTCCAGGACTTTCGCTTTGCAGGTACTGCATACACCGCCTTTGCAGGAGAAAGGTAAGTCGGCACCGGCGCGCATAGCGGCATCCAGCAAGGTACTTCCATCGGAAGGCAATCGGAAGTCGAACCGGGCGCCGTCTTGCAGTACGGAAATTTCGGCATCGATGACATCCTCTTTTTTGACCTCTTTTTTGGGTTGTTTGCTGGTTCCTGTGGCAAAGAGTTCGAATTTGATCTTTTTGGGATCGACCCCGAGTTGCTCTAAGGTTTCCTTACAGTCAAAGATCATTTCTTCGGGGCCACAGAGAAAAAAGGCATCCACTTCTTTGGGGCGGAAAAATACGCGGCCGAAGGTTTGGCATTTTTCGCCATTGATATACCCCTGGTAAAGGTCACTTCCCATGGATTCACGGCTGAAGATGTGGTGCACCGAAAGTCGGTTGGGATACTGATTTTTAAGTTGCTCGAGTTCTTCCCGGAAAATGATGTGATCAAAACCGCGGTTACCATAGAAAAGCAGAAATTGGCTATTGGGCTCTTGGAACAGGACTGTTTTGAGGATAGAGAGCACGGGGGTAATCCCGCTACCGGCTGCCATGCCAACGAATGTATGTGGAGCTGAAGGGTCCGGCAGGTGGGTGAATTTGCCTTGAGGAGGCATGACCTCCAGCAGGTCACCAGGCTGAAGGACCTCGTTCGCAAAGCTGCTAAATCGCCCATCAGGAACTTTTTTGATGGCCACCCGACAATCTTGTTCGGAGGGAGCGGTACAGATGGAGTAGGATCGGCGGACCTCCTCTCCGTTCAACTCGGTGCGCAGGGTGAGGTACTGGCCGGGTGTGAATTGAAATTCAGCTTGCAGGTGAGCAGGAATATCCAAGGATACGGAAACACAATCGGGGGTTTCCTGGCGAATTTCGCGAACGGAGAGCGGGTGGAATTTCATTTTTCGAAAATAAATACAAAAAGTGTACCCCGATGGCAGGATACACTTTTATTGTTCGGGGAACAGCAACACGTAAGCGGAGCTTACAGGGTGTTGACGTGGCGCATTAAGCCACTCTTCAAGTTGGCAGCTTTGTTCTTATGGATATTTCCACGCTTCGCCAAACGATCGATCATACTAACAACTTTAGGCAAAAAGGTTTTTGCCTCTGCTGCATCAGAGATTTCACGCAAGTTTTTGATCGCGGTACGCGCTGATTTCTTGTAGTAACGGTTTTGTAAACGACGCTTGTCGTTCTGACGGATACGCTTGAGGGCCGACTTGTGATGTGCCATATTCTGTTATAAGACTTTAAATCATTGATAATGAGGATTTTTCCTCCTTTTCACTCTCATTTTTCTTTTGGGCCTGCAAAGGTAGTACGATTTTACGAATTTTTTAGAATTGTTTTCAAAAAAAATAAGAATTGTTTCGATTCGGCATGATATTCGCAAAGAGTACCCTGAATTCGGTAGAGATGGCCCTGCTTTGGTTAATAGGCCTTACTGCGGTCATGGAGTTCCGGATTCCATTCATCCAGTTGGTCTGAGGATTGCTACCTTTGTCCTTCTTATTGTGCGTTTTGTACTTCAAAAGTTTATGTCAGATATACACCACCTGATTGATCGTGTTGAGCAGCCCCGCCCTGGAATTGTGGCCTGGGCCGGCAGTTTAATGGCTTATTTGTTTCTTCTCTTGGCCGTCTTAGGGCTTTCGGAAGCGGCAAGGGGACTTTCTTCCGAAGTTGATTGGTCGACTATAACGGGGGCTGGATCTGGTACTTTTTCCAGATTAATGGGTTTTGGCGCCCTTCCTGTCTTACTTTTCTTGGTATTTCAAGCCTCGGTTCGATGGGTTCGTAGCCGTTTGGTGCAGCAAGTTCAACGCGCTTCCTTGATTTTGGTTGCTTCCTTTTTAGCTTATGGTCTCGGAATGTTCGTTTTGCCCGAAGCGGCCCAATCGGGATTGGCGGTTGCGGTAGGCGGTGGCTTATTGATTACTTTGTTATTTGATTTATTTACCGAAAAAGCAGAAACTGGATTTGGCTGGACGGTTTTGGCCTTGCTTAGTTTCGCTGCTTTCACGGCTTTGGTACTTTGGCAAGAGGTTGTTCGCCGTGAAGAAACTCGGGCGGCAAATGTTGCGATGGCGTTGGCTGAGCCCGGAGATCCTTCTTTTTCAGAACCTGCATTAGCTGCCTTTTACGAGCAAATAAAGGCTGATCCGGTTTTGCCACAGCTGCTGAAACCTTGGCCGATCAAGCCCTCTTCCGATTCCATTCAGCTTCATATTAGTAAGCGTTTATTCGAGCAAAAATACCTATTTCATCAATACCGATTACAAGTGTTGGCATTTGACCGGGGGGAAGAAACCCCTCTGTTGCTGAATCAAACGTTAAGTAGGGAAATGGTGCGGTCCAAATGGGAGGCTGCTCGTCCGGTGGAAGGCAAGCCTTTCCTGCGTTTAGGTATTTCTGAGTCGGGTGTTCAGCGCTACCTCTTCCATATCAGTGTTAACCGGATGTTGGATGAAGGGCATCCAGTGGAGTTGTATTGTTTTTTTGATCAAGAGTACCCTGCCAGTTCCAAAGTGTATGCGCATTTATTTGCACAGTCCAGCTACAAGGGGATTTCTGATTTGGGAAAATATGATTTTGCGGTTTCCTCCAATGGGCGTTTGGTAGCGGAGCAGGGCGCGGTTAGTCAAGAGGCCTTTCAAAAACAAATAGAAAAAGGGGCTTTGACTCGGCTGGGCTCAGCGGATCGGCTAGAATATATTGCCAGGAGTTCTGATGGGCAATGGACAGCAGTGGTGGGCTTACATCGTCCCGGTATGTTAAAGGCGGTGTACCTATTCTCTGTTTTATTTACCTTTTCTTCGCTTTTATTATTGGTTTTAGGGGTATTAGCTCGCTGGTTTCCATTTTCCTTTACCCTATTGCCCTCCGTCAAAGGGTCCTTGGGAAGGCGTTTGCATTTTTCCTACCTTGGATTATTAGCGGTAGGTTTTTTAGGGATTGGTTGGATTACCTTCCGGCACTTTACTCAAACGGCGGAGTTGGCCAATCAGAAGGCGTCGGCAGAACGGGCGCAAGCAGCATTGGCACATGTTCGGGTTGCGGCGGTTTCTCTAAGTGCGGATTCCGACACCGTTCGTTCTATTTTGGGTCCTAAACTGGCAGAGTTTGCTCAAAGTTTGGCTATTGATGCGAATTTATTAGATGCCAAAGGCACGTTAATGTACTCTACCCGGGAGGATCTTCGTCGAATTGGTCAATTGCAGACCCAATTGGACGAGACTACTCGATCCAGGATGGTCGAAAACCCGACCACTTTCCTTTCTTCGGAAGTGCGAATTGCGGGACAATTGGTTCCGGTTCAATATTTGGCTGTTCTGAACGGGAAGCGGTTACCGATTGCTTTTCTTGAATTGCCGGAACGGGAGCTTACCGATGTTCGCCCTGAACTATCGGATTTTATCGGAAAACTAGCAAGTATTTACGTGTTTTTGCTGTTGTTGGCGGCGGGTGCCACCTACGTTTTGTCCAATTCCATCACTGGGCCAATCAAATCTGTTTCAGAAAAAATTAAAGAGGTACAGCTGCAAGACAAAAACTTGCCTCTTCAGTATGCTGGGGACAGTGGGGATGAAATTGGTAACCTCGTGCAAGAGTACAATCGAATGGTAGATAAATTGGAAGATTCGAAGGAGGTATTGGTGAAACTGGAGCGGGAGGCTGCCTGGAAGGAAATGGCCCGACAGATTGCCCATGATATCAAGAACCCACTTACGACCATGAAGTTGACCATGCAACAACTCGAGCGGGTAGCGGATGATCCAGATCAAGCTGCCAGTTACCTAAAAAAGGCGACCGGGCGTTTGATTGCGCAAATTGACTCTCTAGCCCAAACGGCCTCTGAATTTTCTATGTTCGCCAATTTGGACAAGACCCCTCGGCATCCGGTTAACTTGAATGACTTGGTAGAAAATGTGTATGGGTTGTTTCGGGAGCGTGATGAAGCAGATTTTTCACTGGAACTGCCACAGAGGCAATATTTAATTCGGGCGGACCACAACCATTTGTTGCGGGTATTGAACAATTTGGTGTTGAATGCCATACAGGCCATCCCTTCTGATCGTAGGGGGAAGGTGCACGTTTCTCTGGAAGAGCGGGGCCCTCTGGCGGTTGTTCGTATTGCTGACAATGGAGGCGGTATTCCGATGGAAATTCGGGAACGTGTTTTTGAGCCGAACTTTACCACCAAAACTTCTGGGAGTGGATTAGGTTTGGCAATTTGTAAAAAGATTATCGAAGCCCACGAGGGAGATATTCATTTTGTGACCAAGGATAATATTGGTACGGAGTTCTTTGTGGAGTTACCCATCATTGAGCTGGGGTAATTGTGCTTACTGGCGGAAACCACCGGGTGGACCAGTTGGGGCTCCTCCGGGTCCGGGTGTGCCAGAATCCTCTGGGGTATTTGCATCCAGGAACCGCCAGCTTATCCCCAACCGAATCCCCATTCTGTTCTGTGGATGGTGCGCTGTCAAGAACAAGTTTTCAGCGGGATTCCAGAGTGGAGACATGTTTTCAAAGCGTAGGAAGAACCGGAAAGATTGAATTTTGGCGGTCACAAAAGCATCTAGCCAAGGGTAAATGGCTTGCTCCTGTTCATCTTGTAGCTGGAATTGACCCAAAAAGGGTTGATAAGCATCGGGGGTAAACGCTGAATTAATTCGAAAATCGAAGCCAGCATTTAGAAAAAGTTGTTTTTTGAACAGGTGCCCAGCCAGGTACAAGCTGTTTTTACTAAACCAGGTAGGCAACCTGAGTACATCACTCCGGTTGTTTTGTTGGAGTCCGACGGCATTTTCAGAGCGCAAAATTCCCCACTTTATTTTTTGTTGGATCAAAAGTTGGGTGACGGAAACGGCCTCCTCTGCTTGTGCAGGTTGTCCTTCCTGCTCGAAGTACAGGTAATTATTGACCAAGTGGCTTGAGGCGGTTGCCTGAAAGCCGATTGCGGGTAATTCGTATCGAACAAACAGGGAGTTTTCGATGGGTTTTTCCCAATTGAGGTTCCAGACGGATCGTCCGGTTGAGTAAAGTTGAGCAAATACCCAATCGACTGGTCTTCGTTGACTCAGGAGTTGCCCCTCAAGTAATCCAGCCTTTCCGAGGGAGAGACCAATTTTACCTTGAAGTCTGTATTCTCCGGTATTGCTCAGCAATCCAAGATCACCGGTTGTCTGCAGTTGAAGTCGTTCGGCCAAGTTGACCCGCAGGCTCCCGGTGGCGAACAGGTTATTTAAGAAGGAATCGGGTTGAAATTCTGGTTGGAGGAAAATCAGGGCATGGCGGAGTCCTACGGAGATACTAGCCGCTTCCCCCTGGTTTTTACGTGGGCGGAGGGTACTCAGTTGGAGGTGGTTTTCGAGCCTTTGGAGGCTAAAGGCATTTCGAAGTCCCCGGCGGTCGGTCAGCAGGTTGCCGTAGAAAAGCGCTTCTTTTGTTTGGTCTGAGTTAGCGTTGTTTTTATCGTTAAATTTCCAGTTTTCGGTTTTGAAATTCAGTTGGTGGGAGGCTCTGACCTGGTTTTTGCCCAATTGGAGGGCGTTCAGGTATTGGTTGATTTGGAAATCCTGAAAGGACTGAACGGTTTTGGCGTCGTTATTGCTCAGCAGAATGGGTACACTAATGGGGCCATTGTATCCGGGTCCGGCAAAATCGGTGTCCAGAATTCCTCCATTGTCTTGTTGGCGGAAGGTATTGGAGGCAAAAAGTAGAAATACCTCGTAATTTTTTTGGACCGGCCACCAGGCGCCAACTGCTAGTGAGCCATGTTTGGTTCGTTGAAAACGATATTGTCCGAGGTTATTGATGGTTTGGTAATGGAGGGATACATTTAGTCCTTTGGAAAAGGTTCTGGACAGCTTGATAAAGGACATAGCATCCCGTTGAGAGCCTCCTCGGGTAAAAAACGCATCGGAGTAGGTGCGCCGGTGTTTATAAAATGCCAGTTGATCTGGGTTCAGGAGGTAGCGTTCAAACGGTTGATAGCCGCTTTTAAACCCTAAGGAGGGAAGGGGTTGAAACCAAAGTGGGCGAGCGGAGGAGCCTAAGTTGCCGAGGTGGGCGTAATCGATGGGCCCTTTTCTGGCGGGGTCATACATTCGGAATTCAAGCCCAGGCAGGGTATCGGTTACCGGAATTGCTAGTCCTGGATTGGAAGCGAGGTAGTACCTGACTGAATCCATGGGGCTTGGCTTGGCGGTGGGGACGGATTGGGCATAAAGCAACTGATCGTTGCGGCCAGGTAGGCCGGCAACGATCAGAAGAACGAGCAAACTATACGTAAGGGAACGAATCGGAGTCATAACAAATCCCATCGGTAAAAACCGAATCCAGGTAAAAGGGTTGGGGTGTTGAAAAGCCCACAGAGCAACAGAGAGGGAAGTGTGTGCACCTCCTTTTGGCCTTTCGGGTTATTTTTCAGCAATCAACGCCGGGCTCATTCCCATAGAGGAGAAACCACCATCGTGGAACAAGTTTTGCATGGTCACATAGCGAGTAAGGTCACTAAAGAGCACCACGCAATAGTTGGCGCAATCCAATGCGGGAGCGTTGCCTAGTGGGGACATGGTTTCGGCATAATTAAAGAATTCGGTAAATCCTTTTACTCCCTTACCTGCGGTGGTCATGGTAGGAGATTGTGAAATGGTATTTACCCGAACCTTTTTTGCGGTGCCGTAATGGTAGCCAAAGCTGCGTGCGAACGATTCCAGCAGGGCCTTTGATTCGGCCATTTCGCTGTAATCCGGGAATACCCGCTGAGCGGCGATATAAGATAGTCCAAGGACGCTTCCCCAGTCGTTGATAGCGTCCAGTTTCCACATCACTTGTAGCATTTTGTGAAAAGAGATGGCGCTCACATCGAAGGTTTTGAGCATCCATTCGTGGTTAAGGTCGGTATATTCTTTTCCTTTACGCACATTGACGGACATTCCGATGGAGTGGAGAACAAAGTCCACTTTTCCACCAAAATGCTCCATACTTTTGGTAAAGAGGTTTTCGAGGTCTTCCATGGAGGTGGCGTCGGCACCAATTACGGGTGCATTGCATTTTTCGGCCAGGCCATTGATTTCGCCCATCCGCATGGCGACTGGGGCATTGGTCAGTACGATTTGAGCGCCTTCCTCTACGCAGCGTTCTGCTACTTTCCAGGCGATGCTATCGCTGTTGAGTGCGCCGAATATGATACCTTTTTTTCCTTTTAAGATCATAATACCTAGGTGTAGTTAATAAAATCAGCCGCAAAAGTACGTTACTTTCTTTGGCTAAAAAATTTATTAAAAAATAAGACCTGAAAATCGATGGCATTTTGCCAGTAAAGGTGGTCGTGTCCCCCAGGGCGTTCGATATAATCGTGTTCAACGGCTTGTTGGAGCAGTTCTTGGTGCATTGCTCGGTTGACATCCAGAAAAAAGTCATCCATTCCACAATCGATCATGATTTCTGTGCCGGCTGCTTTTAATTGGGGGACCCAGTGAATCGCTGATGCAGTTTCCCAATTTGACCAGAATTCTCCGGGTTTACCCAGTACCCCTTCCAGGTCCCAGTTGTTTTTTTTGAAAGGTCGAAGGTCAAGGCCTCCAGACATGCTCCCTGCGGCTCCAAACAAGTTGGGGTACTTTGCCGCCAGGGTGATCGCTCCGTGTCCACCCATGCTGAGACCGGCAATTCCTCGTCCACTGGGTTGGTTGCGGGTCCTGTATTGCTGGTCGATGGTTGGAATAAGTTCTTTTGTGAAATAGGTATCGTATCGCACGGTAGAGTCTACCGGGCTGTCCAAGTACCAGCTGTCATACCCTCCATCTGCGCAAACGACGATCATCTGGTAGGTTTCGACTGCTTGCAACAGTTGGGGAGCGGTCCCCATCCAGGAGGTGTAATTTCCGCTGTAGCCGTGCAGCAGGTAAAGCACGGGAAGTGGGTTGGGGTTGGAGGCATAGCTTTCTGGAAGCAAGACCAAGCATCGGGAGTATTTGTTCATGCTTGGGCTGAATACTTCCAGGGTATCCACCCTTGCGGCAGCGGTGTAAAAGGAATAGAGCAAGGCGAAGGCAACGAAGAGGGATTTGAGCATATTTATCAAAACCTACTTTCCAAGTAATAAGGCAACATAGCCCTCCAGGTGGGCCAATCATGGCGCATATCAGGGCCCCAGATATCCACTTCATGCCGGATTCCTTTTGCCTGTAAAATACCTCCCAGTTTACGGGAAGCCTCTGGGTCCTCGTAATTGCCAGAACCACTAAGCAGGTGGATGTGGTTAGAGGCACGCAGTCGATTCAGTATGTTCTGGTCTTCTAAATTCGGAAGATAATGCACGGGGGAGTTGAAGTAAACATCTTCATCAAAATACCCTTTGGTGTAGGCAGTTAGATCGTATACTCCGGACATTGCGATGGTGCCGGCAAATAAATCTGGCCTGCGAAAGAACATATTAGCGGCATGCAAAGCACCTAAGGAAGCCCCGGTAGTGATGATAGGAGTTTGTGAACTGGTATTTTGATGGATAAAGGGCACCACCTCATCGGCTACATACCCATTAAATTGCTGGTGACGCATTGCTTTATGCTGTGGGTGCATTTGGTTGTTAAGCCAGGCTTCTGAGTTGATACTGTTAATCGAAAATACTTTAATTTTTCCCGCTTCAATAAGTGGTTGAAGGGCATTGATCAATTGAAATCGTTCGTATTCTAAATAATCTGCAGCGGCAGTAGGCAACATTAACAGCGCGAATCCATAATGCCCATAGACCGCTATTTCCATATTTTTGTTCAGGCGTGGACTGTGCCATTGGTGTAGTTCTCTTCGCATATCCGTGTGTTTAGGCGTTGTAGTTAGGCAAACGTACGGATAATTGAAGAAAAGTTTACTCAATCAACTAAATAATATGAAGATTTAACGGCAATTGTTTGGCTCCAATCAGTACATTTACCCGTCTTAATTTAAAAGATCAATTCTATGAGTAGAACGAAGTCCGACAACCTGGCGTCATTACACGTTACTGAACCGTTTTTCTAATCAACCTTTTTGCTTACATGTTGGAGTCCAAACGCCTGTTGATTCGTCCTTATGAGGACCCTGATTTTTCGTTTATGTATTCGATGAACCGGGATCCTGAGGTGATGAAGTACATTCGGGAACCGGTAACGGAGGAGGCTCCGGTTCGGGAGCGGATTGAACAGATGAAATCCTATCGAATTCGTTTTCCGAAGTTAGGAACTTTTGTAGTGGTTCAGCAGTCTACAGGCGTGCTGGTGGGCAATGCGGTGATTCGGCATGCCGAGTATCAGCCGGAACGTGAAATTGAAATTGGGTACCTGGTGGCCAAGGAATTTTGGGGGCAAGGATTGGCGACTGAGCTGGTGGAACTGGTGTGTGACTACGTATTTCAAGAACTGAAGGTGCAGGAAGTTTTTGCCTTCACGGACGAGGGCAACTCAGCCTCTAACCGTGTTTTAGAGAAAAATGGGTTTCAGATAGTTGGCAGGGAACTTATTTACGATGGGGATTTACTTAAATGGAGGTTGAAACGTCCGGTTTAAATATGGAAAAAAGCCGGTACCTGTTTTTCAAACAAGCACCGGCTTAGTAGCTTTAGGCTCAAGATTGAGCTCCCTCTTTGATATCTTCCACTACCTCTGGGTTGAGTAAAGTGGAGATATCTCCCAGGTTAGAGGTGTCGCCTTCTGCAATTTTGCGAAGGATTCGGCGCATAATTTTGCCAGAGCGGGTTTTGGGAAGACCTGGTACAATCTGGATTTTATCAGGTTTGGCAATTGGGCCGATTTCTTTAGAAACTACCTCATTTACCTGTTTTTTGAAATCAACCGCGTCTTTTACGGGCTCACTGGTGATCACATAGGCATAAATTCCTTGTCCTTTTATGTCGTGAGGGTAGCCAACTACTGCTGATTCTACCACATTTGGGTGTTTGTTGATGGCATCCTCCACCTCTGCGGTGCCGATTCGGTGTCCGGATACATTGATCACATCATCCACTCGACCGATAATTCGGTAGTATCCATCCGCATCCCTGCGAGCACCGTCGCCTGTTAAATATTTATCTTTGAACGTTGCGAAGTACGTTTGGCGGCATCGCTCATGGTCCCCGTAGGTGGTTCGAATGATGGAGGGCCAAGGGTACTTGATGCACAGCATGCCTTCTACATCATTTCCATGGATTTCATTCCCGTTGGCATCTACCAAACAAGGTTGAACACCGGGAAGGGGTAGGGTAGCGTAACAAGGTTTTAGAGGCGTAATGCCTGCGATGGGGCTGATCAGAATCCCCCCAGTTTCGGTTTGCCACCAAGTGTCCACGATGGGGCAACGTTTTTTACCAATTTTTTCATGGTACCAAACCCATGCTTCCTCGTTGATGGGTTCTCCAACGGTACCTAAAACGCGCAAGGAGGGAAGTCGAAGGTTTTTCACCCATTCTTCACCAGCTGCCATAAGGGCGCGAATGGCAGTGGGGGCGGTGTAGAAGATGTTGACTTTATGCCGTTTGATAACGTTCCAGAAACGGCCAGCGTTGGGGTAGGTAGGGACTCCTTCAAACATAAGGGAGGTTGCTCCTGACAAAAGGGGGCCGTAGATAATATAAGAATGGCCGGTTATCCAACCCACATCGGCCGTACACCAATAAATATCATTTTCCTGGTATTGAAATACATTGGAAAAGGTATAAGCCGTGTACACCATATAGCCCCCGTGGGTATGCACTACGCCTTTGGGCTTACCGGTGGAACCGGAGGTATACAGAATAAACAAAGGGTGCTCGCTGTCTACATAAACCGGTTTGCAGGATTT
>CANHDG010000054.1 GCA_947459365.1 Saprospirales bacterium | reverse complement strand
TTCTAATGTTCCTATCGAGGATGATGAGTATGACATGCCCATCGTTCCGCCTCCACCAGGACCTGATGTTTTGCATCCTGAACGTCCCATAGAACCCCAGGAGGTAATGCCAGTGATTATAAAGGAGAAATTTGACGTTGAATTAGATGGTATTATTGAGGGTAATGGCACGTTAGAAATGATGTCGGACGGGTATGGTTTTTTACGTTCTCCCGACTATAATTATATTTCCAGTCCGGATGATGTATATGTATCACCCTCACAGGTAAAGCTTTTTGGATTAAAGACTGGAGACACGGTTTCAGGCCCAATGCGTCCGCCCAAAGAAGGAGAGAAGTACTTTGCTTTACTGAAGGTAACCAAAATAAATGGGTTAGATCCTAAAGATGTCAGGGACCGTATTCCATTTGATTATTTGACACCTTTGTTTCCGACCAAGAAGTTTAATCTATTAACCAGTCCAACAGGTCGGGATTTTAGCAATCGGATTATTGAGTTATTTACGCCCATTGGTAAGGGCCAGCGAGCATTGATTGTTGCTCAGCCAAAGACGGGTAAAACGTTCTTGCTTAAAGATCTTGCCAATGCGATTACGAAAAACCATCCTGAGTGCTATGTAATTATTTTGTTGATTGATGAGCGCCCGGAGGAGGTTACAGATATGAAGCGAAGTGTGCGTGCGGAGGTTGTATCATCCACGTTTGATGAGACGGCTGAGAACCACGTTCGTTTGGCTAATATTGTTTTGGAAAAATCAAAACGAATGGTTGAGAGTGGTCATGATGTGGTTATTTTGTTGGATTCGATAACACGCATGGCCCGTGCTTATAACACGGTGGCTCCGGCATCAGGCAAAGTGTTGTCTGGGGGGGTTGAAGCGACGGCCCTTCAAAAGCCTAAAAAGTTTTTCGGTGCGGCTCGTGCAATTGAGAATGGAGGGTCTTTGACGATTATTGCCACGGCTTTGACGGATACAGGCTCAAAAATGGATCAGGTCATTTTTGAAGAGTTCAAAGGAACAGGCAATATGGAGCTTCAACTAGATCGTAATTTAGCTAATAAGCGTATTTACCCGAGCATTGATCTTACAAAGTCGAGCACACGGAGAGAAGACTTGCTGTTAGACAGGGATACATTGCAGCGTATGTTTATATTAAGGAATCATTTGGCGGATATGAAGCCAGAGGAGGCAATGGAGTTTATGCGCAAGCACTTGATGCATACCTCTAATAATGAAGAGTTTTTGGAAAGTATGAATCGGTAATCTTTATTCATACGTTGTGGAAGAAGGCGGATGGCGGGGAATGATCTCTGTTATCCGCCTTTGTATTTTGATGTTTGTTGTATGTGATCAATTTTTGCGTTATGAATAAAAATACACTTATCGTTTTATTGTGCCTTGTTTGGACGTTGTCTAGGTGTCAAAAAAACCCATATCAAGAAGGCGGTCGTTTGTATTCGGTTCATTGTGCCAATTGTCACGGTGAAGATGGTAAAGGACTGGGGACATTAATTCCACCATTGGCGGGTGCTGATTACTTATCAGCCCAGCGTTTGCGATTACCGTGTATTGTAGTGAATGGGTTGTCAGATACAATTAAGGTGAATGGAGTGGTATATGGAGGACAGCCGATGCCTGCCAACTCGTTGTTAACTGATATTCAGGTTACGAATGTGCTAAACTATATCAACAACTCCTGGGGAAATAACCTTCCCGACTTTACATTACAAGAAGTGCGTGGAATGCTGCCATGTGGAGGGTCAAATAATTAGCCTAGTAATTATTGCTTAACCTTAAAGCTGGCAAGTATGAATTTGGCAAAAAACAATCAGTAGATGCCGTTAATTTGCGCAACTACACGATATTTGTCCCGACCTCATGGCTATTGTGCTCGATAATATGAAAAAACTATTTATACTCGCTATTTTTTTAACAGGGACGTTGTTCAGTATTTCTGCACAGGCACCTGTAAACGACGATTGTTCAACTGCGATTGACCTAGGAATTGCACCCGCCTGCGATACCAGTATTCTTTATTCAAATGAGAATGCTACGTTATCAATAATTGGTGATGAAAACAATCCATCGTGTTTTAATGGTGGAATTCCCAATAGGGATGTTTGGTTTTCATTTGTATGCCCGGATACCCTTTTTGATTTTAGGGTGACGCTGACAGGTGTTGGTTCAAACAGCATCATAAATCCACAGTTTGCGGTTTATAGGGGCGATTGTACTTATAATGATTTAGCAGAGCTTGATTGTGGGATTGCAGACGTAGGTGCAACTGGCTTATTTTTAGATTTACAGGGGCTGACGCCTGGAATTACTTATTATATAAGGGTGTCTGATTATTCGTTAACCGCAGCACCCAATGCAGGTGATTTCCATTTGTGTGTGGGTCCAATTCCGCCTGTAGTTACGATAGATCAAGGTGGGTCAACGTTGTGTTCTGGTGTTATTACGGACAGTGGGGGCGCTAACGGTGATTACGGGCCGGATGAAGATTATGTATTTACTATTTGTCCTAATCAGCCTACATCCTGTATCAATTTCACGTTGGACTATTTCAATATTGAGGCGGGGATATTTGGGAACTTTACGGATGTTTTGACGATTTATAACGGGAATACTACTTTTTCACCGGTAATAGCTCAAATTAACTCCTTTTCAGTAGCTGGTGGTGGCAGTGTTTGTTTTCAAGTTCAGGGGACAGCTCCCTGTATGACATTGCAATTTACATCCGATAGTAACACGGAATTAGATGGCTTTTTGGGGCATTGGGAGTGCAGTAATCAGCCCTGCGCACCAGCACCTACGCTTTCGGTTGTAAATCCGATCAGCAATCAAGAGATTCTTAATGCGGTGGAGAGTCCTGCTACACAAGTTTCCATCACGAATATCGTTTGCGATGAGTCCGCTTACGGATCTTTTAGTTATCCTACAGCTGAGAACGATTTACAGATGGGGAAAGGGATTATTCTTTCTTCGGGCAGAGCTGCGGATGCCCCGGGTTTAGGGAACCAATTTTCCAGTACTAATTTATTCACACCAGGAGATAATGATCTGGATATTTTATCAGCGCAACAGGGTGGGCAGGAATCCTATGACGCTTGCGTGGTAGAGATGGACGTATTTGTTGCGACCGACCAACTAAGTTTTGAGTATGTGTTTGGTTCAGAGGAGTATCCGGAATTTGTGTTTAGTCCGGGTGGTTTCAATGATATTTTTGCCTTTTTAGTTTCTGGTCCTGGAATTGTTGGGGATCCTGGGCTGGGGGCACAAAAGAATATTGCAGTACTTCCTGGCACCTCTACTCCAGTAGAGATTAATTCGGTTAATAATCAGTTGAATTGGGAGTATTATCGGAACAATCAAATTGGGAATCAGATTAAGTATGATGGCTTAACTTCTGATTTTTTGGGCGTGAAGAAGAGCTTGACGGCCAAGACAAATGTGATTCCCTGTAATACCTATCAACTAAAGCTTGCTGTGGCAGACAGGGGGGATGGGTCGTTTGACTCAGGTGTTTTTGTCTCGGAGATTAAGGGCGGCGCACCTGGTTTAGCGGTTCAGTTTGCTAGCGGTATTGAGTATTTCATTGAGGATTGTTCTGGTGTAGATGACCAGTTAGTTATCACTTTACCGGAGCCATTGACACAGGCGACTACTTTTCTGACGGGTATTTCTGGAACGGCAACACTAGGAGTTGATTATATTTTGAATTTACCACCCACAATAACATTCCAACCTGGTCAGACGTCTCTTTCTTTTCCAATTTATCCAATTGCTGATGCCATTTTGGAAGGGACAGAAACGATTATCATCTCTCTTTCCAGTAATTTTGGCTGTGGTACCGTTCTGTTGAAGACAATTACAGTGAACCTAGAAGACAATGTTTTAATTAGTGTGAATTCGGGTTTAGATACTCTGCTGGTTTGTGCTGGCACCACCTATGAACTAGATGCGACTGGCGCTGTGGATTATTTTTGGACCCCAGTATCACAGGTTAGTAATCCACTTATTGGAAACCCCACAATTAGTCCGACGCAAGATTTTTGGTTAAGTGTAGTTGGGACAGTTGGAACATGTTCTGATGAGGACTCTGTATTTGTGAAGGTTATTAGTCCTGAGGTATTCGTGCAAGCATTATCTGATACGTTGATTTGTCAAGGTGGAAGTGTTCCGCTTTTGGCCAATACAAATACAGGAGGGCAGGGGCTGCTATGGTCTCCAACAGTTGGTCTTGATAATCCTCTTTTAGCACAAGTCATTGCTACCCCAGCGGTTTCAACGACCTATACTGCATCTGTTACTATATCAGGTTGTACGGTTACGGATGCGGTAACCATTTTGGTTGATACGCTTTTTTTGCCGGTATTTACCACATTAGATACTACTATTTGTCAGAATTATTCCCTTGTGCTTGGAACAAGTGTATCCGAGTCAACTACCTACTTATGGACGCCCTCTTTGGGCTTAAGTTCTGACACCATTTCTAATCCAATTGCTACCCCCTCACAGAGCACCACTTACACGTTGGTTTCTACCAGTGCAAATGGTTACTGTTCGGAGACGAGCTCTGTGGAGGTGAATGTAATCAGTGCGGATGTTGAAATAGTGGGTGCTGACTATTATGAGATTTGTTTGGGCAGTACTATTCCATTACAGGCAACGGCTGTTCCCTCTGCTGGTATTCCGGTAGTTTGGTCACCATCGTTTTATGTGACAAATCCGATAGGTCCAACGACTACCGTTCAGGCTAACGAAAGTCTGACGATTACCGCTACGTATAACATAAACGGCTGTGTTGTATATGACTCTATTCTGGTGCGAGTTGATTCTTTACCAGATCAAACGCTTTCTCTACGGCCGGCGAAGGAAGTTTATTGTGTCGGAGACACGGTGACTTTGCTTAGTCCTACTTACGAACCTGCGAACTTTCCTGATATTTCAATTCGGTGGTTGGAGGACGGCCCTGGTCAAGTAACTCCGGATTCTTTTTGGAATTTGGTGATTCGAGCGCAATTAACGGACACATTTTATAGAGTTGTTTCTAATCGTGCTTGTTTGGACACCTCCTTTATTTCCGTCCCGATTGATTCTTTCCCAGTTGTTACAGCAACTGCATCAAAAGAGTTGGTTTGTCCGGGTGAGTTGGTTCAACTAACCTCTACGGTTTCACCAGCTCAAATGGTTGAGTGGACACCTACCTCGGGGCTTTCTTGTGTCGATTGTTTAACTCCAGTTGCTACGATTAGTGGGCCAGTTACATTTGTTGTGAATACACCTGAAGCAAATTGTCCTGCGACGGCTCAAGTAACGATAAACGTATCTTCTCCACCTGCTGTTGAATTGCCTAGCAATATGACAATATGCCCTGGAGATACTGTTTTGTTGAATAATTTACCGGAGGAGCCTTTAACCATGTATGTATGGGTTTCAGATCCCCCAGGATTTAATAATTCAAGTGCTCAGCCGGAAGTTTCACCGGCACAGACTACTACGTATTCGTTAACAGCGGCGAATGACGTGTGTTCTTTAACAGCTACGACCACCATTGCTGTTGCTCAGGCAGCGGTAACGGCAAGTGCAGATCAATCTATATGTAATGGTTCAACGGCGGCGTTGTCTGCGGATGCTGCTGGTGTTTTGGGGGCGTATGAATGGGTGGCAAATGATGCGCAGGTTGTTGGGGTTACACAGAGCATAAATGTTTCGCCAAGTTCCTCTACGGTTTATAAGGTTGTGTTTACCTATAGTCCAGCCAACTGCCAGGTTTCAGATGAGGTTTTGGTGGAGGTCAATCCCTCTCCTGTTATTGAGGGATTAAGTGTTCTTCCGGAGGATGGAGATGTATGCGAGGGTGCAGCCGTTCGGATTAGCACGACGGTGAATGGAGGTCTTCCTCCTTATAACTATACATGGCAACAGGATGGCACTGTAATTAATACGGGTATGGTGGATTCTATTCAATTATCTTTAAATGGTAGCGATGAGGGAATTACATATCAGTTTAGTGTTCTAGTAGAGGACGTCAATGGGTGTTTGGCAGGCCCCGCTATTGGTCAGATGAAAGTCCTTCGGTGTTTTGACATTCCCAATGCCTTTACTCCTGATGGCGATGGTACGAATGACAGCTTTGGGGTTGTACAGTATGAGGAGTCGAATATCACAGTAGTTGATTTTGTAATATACAATCGGTGGGGTCAAAAAGTGTTTACGGCTACTGGTTCTAAACCTCGCTGGGATGGTACGGTTGATGGGCTACAGGCACCGGTTGATGTTTACTTATATCAAATAATGGTCCGTCGGGCAGATGGTACAGAAGAGGACTACTCTGGTGAAGTTACTTTATTAAGGTAAACATTTTCGAATTAATTAGAAAGGGGCTTTTGGCATTTTTGCCATGAGCCCCTTTTTTAATGTTTACGAAGGGTTTGAATTACTAACACCAAGCTGATTACTGTCAGAATTGCAGCCATAAGGAAGGGGGCCCCAGGAAATTGAATTGCACTATTAGGCCCCGTAAACCAGGCGAAAAGATTGGTCATCAATAGTGGGCCTATTATAGAGGTTATGCTTACAAGGCTGGTTAAAGCACCCTGCATTTCTCCCTGCTCATTTGCTGGAACTTGATTAGAGATCATTCCTTGAAGAGCAGGCATAGCCAAGCCACCTAAAGATAGGGGTATCATAAAGGCAAACATCATCCAACCCTTTGTTGCAAAAGCGAACAGAACAAATCCTATAGCGTATGCACTGATACCCAAGTAGACGGCTTTATTGGTACCCAATTTGGGGATCAGTATTCTTGTGAGTCCACCTTGTACAATTCCTGTTAGGAGACCAACAAATGCGAGGGAGAATCCGATCATCCGTTCGTCCCATTGAAATTTTTTCATAGTAATATAGGACCAAGTGCTATGATTTGCGTGAGAAGCAATGTAGATCGCGATAAGAGAACCAATAAGTCCGCTCACGACGGGATACTTTTTCAAATGGAGGAGAGATCCAACAGGATTGGCTCTTTTCCAGTTAAAAGGACGCCTGTTTTCTGGGGCAAGTGATTCGGGAAGAACAAAGTATCCGTACATCCAATTAGTCAGTGCGAGGCCTGCGGCCACGAAGAAGGGTGCTCGAACACCCCAATAGAAGGATATGAAACCACCGAGCATTGGTCCGATAATAAATCCTAAGCCAAAGGCTGCTCCGATCAGCCCGAAGTTTTGAGCTTTTTTTTCTGGTGGGGATATATCTGCAATGTACGCCGCGCCGGAGCTGAAGGTGGCCCCAGTTATTCCTGCAATAATTCGTCCTAAGAAAAACCAGCCAATGGATGGTGCAATACCTTGAATGATAAAGTCTATACCAAAAGCAAAGAGAGCAGCTAAGATTATGGGTCTTCTGCCATAAGCGTCACTCAAAGCCCCGATTACGGGGGAAAAAAGGAACTGCATTCCTGCATACGTAAACATTAGCAGGCCGCCTAGTTGGGAAACATTACTTAGGTCTTTTCCTGTGAGTTGTTCGAGTAGGCTTGGCAAGACAGGTGCTATGAGACCGAATCCGATGACATCTATTAAAAGTGTGATAAAAATGAACATCAGGGCGGGTGTTTTAGATAGTGCCATTTTAACTAGTTGGACGCGCGTTAGGAATAGGCAAAGTTAATTGAATCAAGGGCATGCCTTTTAGTTGATGATCTAATTAACGGTTCTTTTGTATATTTGCCTGATGTCTACTCTGTTTTTAATTCCTGTTCCAATTGCCTTGGATTCAATCCAATCCCTTCCAACGGAGACTGTTGAAGTGGCGCGGGCGCTAGACTTATTTGTTGTTGAGCGTTCAAAAACTGCTCGTCAATTTTTAAAGTCCATTGCAGTCAACAAGGCAATGTCGGAGATTACGGTTCTTGAGATTGATGAAAAAGATACTAGGGTAGTAGACGAGGCGTTAAGGTCAGCGTATAAAGAAGGGCGGAATGTAGGTGTTCTCTCGGAAGCTGGTTGCCCTGGAATTGCTGACCCTGGTGCCAGTGTAGTAACAATTGCACACCAGATTGGAATGAGGGTTCGACCATTAGTTGGTCCATCCTCCTTATTGCTCGCGTTGATGGCATCCGGAATGAATGGTCAGCGATTTACCTTTCACGGATATTTATCGCCAAAAAGGCCTGAGTTGATGCGGGACTTACAGCGGTTGGAGCAACAAGCTGAGAGAAGAAAAGAGACGCAACTTTTTATTGAGACTCCCTATCGGAGTCAAATGGTACTTGAGGTTGCGTTGGATGCCTTGCGGCCGGATACTCGTTTTTGTGTGGCGCAAGACTTAACTGGAGCGGGGGAAAACGTAATTTCGAAGAAAGTAAAGGATTGGAAAATGGCTGGAGCTCCTGTGTTGGAAAAAGCTCCAGCGGTATTCATCGTGTACAGGAACTAGGGGCCTATGCTTAGGTCATGTACTGTTTTTGCTAGTTGTTGCAACGTAGTAACCAAGGGTTCTCTTTTGTCACCTTTTGTCATTATGGTCAATAAGTAGGGCTCATTTTTGATGGTAACGATACCGGATTCATGCAGTTCAAAGTACTCCTCATTTAGTTTCCACTCGCCAAATTTATGCCACATTTTTGTGTCTTCGGGGAATGCTTTTGCGAATCCATCTTTAAATGCACAGTTGCTTAATAGTTCTGCAGCATATTGAGAGAAAGCAGGGCTCAGGTAAGATGAGTTATAGAGGGCTTTGAAGAAGGAAGCATATTCTCGTGTAGTAATTGTGTAGTATACATTTTCTTGGTCTGGTGGGGTAAGGCCGAAGTTGGAGAAAAGTTGTTTTATTTGATCAAAATTTTGTCTACTCGCGAGTAACCAGGTGGCTCTATTATCAGAAAAAGCTACCATATAATATAAGAGTTCATGGATGGAATAAGGTTTTCCTGGTTCGATTTGATTGTATATATAATGTTGGGGCCCAACTTTAGGCAGGTCACTTGGCTGCAAGGTCAGTTGGTGTTTTAGCATTTCTGGCTGCATTTCTGCCATTCTAAGGTAGGCCATCAGAAGGGGGACCTTAAGAAGGGAGGCTGGGTGGTATTTTGTTTGGTCATTTACGGACATCCATTCACCGTTTTTGAAGCTCCATAAATAGATGGAAGCATCTTGAATGTTACCCTGTTCCTTTAGCTGTTCTATTTGTTTTGTTAATGCTTTTTTGAGGTAAAAGTAGTTTTTGGATTCGCAGGCGGGTTCGACGGACAGCATTGGTTTGACTAGGGTATGTTCTTCAATTCGTTGAATATTGTAATCACACACCTTTTCATCCTCGCCTCTCAAGCGAAAAAGTAAGGAGGGAATTGTATGGGGGAGGAACAACGGAGAAATCAGGCTTCCCAGTAAGAATGAAATCAGCAAGTATATCCCTAATGATTTTAGGGACAAGGATATAAACCGTTGGAGGGTCATTAGTAGTTGGTTAGATTTATATAGATTATAGGTTAGAAGGATCAGGTGTTTGGCGAACCGAAACACAAAGTTAATTTCTAGGAGAACGCTTTAATTTGTTTGTGACTGGTTTGTTAAGACAGTATACGACAAAGAGGTGTTAAATAATAAGCTCAAAGCGTTTATGCCAACTCCGCCTAGGTCGATTATTTTGATGAAAGAAAAGTCTGAATTTCTTTTGAACCTGTACGTACCTTTGGCTTAAATACTATGGCAAAATCACGCACGATATTTTTTTGTTCTAATTGTGGGGCGTCCTCTCCCAAATGGATAGGGAAGTGCCCGCATTGCAACGAGTGGAATACTTACCAAGAAGAGTTGATTCAGAAGGAAACGGCAGCAGAGGAGAAGCGTCGATCCTGGTCTACAAGTCAAAAAGGAGAGGCTTCAAAGGCTGTTCCTATTCAAAAGATACATTCTGGGAAAACACATCGATTGGTTACTCCTGATGGGGAGTTAAATCGGGTATTGGGCGGTGGAGTGGTTCCTGGTTCGTTGGTTTTAATAGGGGGACAGCCGGGTATTGGTAAAAGTACTTTGATGCTACAGGTTGCACTACAATTGAATGCTAGGGTTTTGTATGTAAGTGGGGAGGAAAGTGAGGAGCAAATAAAGATGCGTGCGGATCGATTGAGTGCTGACGGATCAGATTGTTTTGTGCTGACGGAGACCAATACATCCAAGATCCTGCAACAAGCACAGGAAATACAACCACAGTTGATGGTGGTTGATTCTATTCAAACAATGAGCACGCCTTTTTTGGATAGCGCTCCAGGAGGGATTGCCCAAGTAAGGGAGTGTGCGGCAGAGTTGTTGCGTTTTGCCAAGGAGACCAATATTCCAATTTTCTTAATTGGGCATATAAATAAAGATGGAGATATTGCTGGTCCCAAGCTATTGGAGCATATAGTGGATTGTGTTCTCCAGTTTGAGGGAGATCGACACCATTCTTATCGAATTTTGCGCACGTTAAAAAACCGATTTGGAAGTACGGATGAGTTAGGAATTTATGAGATGCAAAGTACGGGCCTTCGAGAGGTGAGTAATCCTTCTGAGCTTTTGTTAAGTCAAAAAGACGAGGAGTTAAGCGGGTGTGCTATTGCTGCGACGATGGAGGGAATGCGGCCTATGCTAATAGAGACTCAAGCGTTGGTTTCAAAGGCTGTTTTTGGTACACCTCAAAGGACAGCAACAGGGTTTGACATGCGTCGCCTATCCATGTTACTAGCGGTGCTGGAAAAGAGGTGTGGTTATTATTTTAGTATTAATGACGTTTTTTTAAATATAGCTGGTGGGATAAGGGTAGAAGATCCGGCAATTGATCTTGCGATTGTGGCCTCTTTAATATCCTCCTTAACGGATGTTAGTATTCCAAACAACATTTGTTTTGCGGGAGAGGTAGGTCTTTCAGGAGAGATTCGTTCTGTTGGACGAATTGAGCAACGTATTGCAGAGGCGGATCGGCTCGGGTTCAAAGCGATCTATATTTCAAAGTATAATGTTAAAGGGATTCCGGTTGATAAATATCAAATTAGGGTACAAACGATAGGAAGGGTGGAGGAGTTGAGGCATGCCCTGTTTTTATAGATTTTTAGTTCAACATAATAAGTAAACAGGCCAAGCAGAGAGAATCAGTTTGGCCTGTTTACTTATTACTACTGTCAGGAAGGTTGTTTCTTAAGTTGAAACACTCTAGACAGGTTAAATCCGAACTGGATTTGTCCTCTAAAAAAGTTACTATTATTATCAACTAGGAAGGCTCGTTCATTCATGCCCACAGCATTTGAAAAGTGCAGCTGGAAGACGTGCCCACCTGTTTCAATATCAAATCCGATGGAGAGGGGGTTGAAACGGATATCACCGGGGAACCTATTAAAGACATTCGAGTAGTCCCAGATAACAGCTATCCTTTTATTGAGCTTCATTCGACCACCAAAACCTACTGCATATAAGGTGTTGGGATTGACTTGATTAATTACAATATTTTGGTGTATGAGGGTGGGTGAAAGCTGTAAACTTAGTCGCTCGTTGAATTTTCTTCCTACGATAACGGAGTAGAAATAGGCGAGGCGCCTAGAGAAGGTGGTCTCAATTGCAGGGTTTCCGACGGCATCCTTTAAGCCATTAACGGTGACCCCGCCTAGTGCAAGTACCGAAACGGGGATATTTCGTTTGCCATTGGACTGCCACAGTAGACGGTATTTGATTAGACCATCTACTTCTTTTTTGGTGGTACTTCTTCCAATACCGACCATGAGGTTTTTGGAGAGTCCAAAATCGAATCCCATTCTCATACTGGCTTGATCGAGTCCAAAAAGTTGATAGTATCCTTGGTCAACGCGGCCGAACCGGTGTAATATTCTAAAGTCCATTGTGCCAGGGTGGAGCATTTCCATGCTTTGGGCATTCACTACTCTAGTCCCTTTGAAGGAGTTGGTAGCGTAATTGATGGTTTCTTCTTCTCCCAAAAGATCCAGGAGATCGTCTTGAGCCCAAAGGCTTGTGCTGCCGAGTAGCACAGTGGAAAATAGAAGTAAGAGCTTATTCATATCGGAGAGAGTCAAGTTGTCAGAGCAAAAGTAGTGATTTAAATAATTAATTATTGGGGGCTCCTGATTGAATCCAGATTCGAATTTGGTCCAATTCGCATTGCGGTAGCTTAGCGCCTCCAGCCGGGTAGGGCATTGGTTTGTATCCAGCCTGATGATTTATAGAGCCCCAGAGTTTTTGATTGTCTACTAGGTTTTTTACGTCGTTGTAGTTAGAGAGGACAATTCCGGCACTAGCGCTACTTCCTGTATGACAGCCTACACATTTTGTATTGAGTAGCGGTTGGATAACAGTGCTGTAACGAATGTTTGTTGTATCACAAGCTACATCACATTGTAAGTTCTGCGCACCTTGTTGAATCCACTTGAGGATAAGTGCTTTTTGTTCGACAGAAAGAGGGGGCTGGGGAGCTGGCGGCATCCGATCATCCAAGTCTGTTTCTGTTATTGCTTCATAAAGTTTGCTATCAGACGGGTCATTAATTTTTATACCACCGGTGTTTCTTACATTGTTATAGGAGTCTAAAATAACGCCGTCTTCTGCACTGGCAGCGTCGTGGCAACCAGTCATTGCACAATTGGATCGAAGCAAGGGAAGAATCTGTTGATCGAAGTAAATGGAATCTGGCGAGCACGGATGAGTATTAGTTGGATTTGCCGTAGAATCTGTTGGGTCAGGCAATTCTCCAAAGTACACTGGCTCCCGTTTACAAGCGGTATTGGGCAGGAAGAATAACGTCAGAAGGAATAAGGTTGATATCGATAAAAGCTTAGAGATCATGTTGTTAGCATTAATAGTTTAATTATCAAGAGCGCCTGCATCTATCCACTTTTTTATCAAGGTGACATTACAGTTATTCAACTTGTTTCCTCCTTTCGGCATTGGGGAGAAGGCAGCTGTATGTTCTATAGATCCGAGTAGGGCTCCATTGGAAACCTGTGTTTTGACATCAGTATAGGTGGTCAAGTTAATATTTCCTTGTGGGGCGGATCCTGCGTGGCATCCATTGCAGTAGGCATTCAAAATTGGTTTGACTGATCCGCTATAGGTGACGTTGGTGGTGTCGCAGTTTATTGCTCCGCAGCCAGTTGTGTTTTGTGCTCCTTGTTCTATCCAGAGCGCTATAACAGAAATTTGTTCAACGGTGAGGGGGTTGTAGGGTTTTTGTGGCATTGGATTAGCAAGGTCAATCAAGCTGGTGTACACTTTACTGTTTTTGAAGTTACCTGGGTCAACGCCTCTCATGATGCCTGCGTAATTGGTAAGGTTATATCCCTCTGCGCGATCCGTTGCGTTGTGGCAACCACTTTGAGTGCAGTTGGACTGGAAAACAGGTAAAACTTCACTTTCAAAGCAGATACCTGCTACGTTTTCAACATATTCGTTCGTGCACCCGGAAATTAGGCTTGCGGAAACCGTTATTATTGCTAGCAGTGGGGCAATAGCTATTAAGAATTTGCTATTCATGGCCGTATAATTTTGCAAAATTTAAAATTATTGTTAAAGGTAAATTGGTGTTACTTTAAGTAAGAAAAGGAACCCACCGAATTGGAATTTTTAGGTCCTGATTCGGTGGATTTATTGTCTGTTATAGAAATAGTCTATTCTTCAGCGGATAACCCAGCCCCTTGTGCGGAGATATAGTAGGCCCCCTTAAGCACTATTTTAGCGTTTTCGGCTACAGGTTCTTCTGGTATTATTTCGATGTAGTTGCTGTCTGTAGCACCTGTTTTTACTTTTATTTTTCGAAAATATTGAGTTGTCTCCATTTCCTTTTCTAGGAGGAAGATGTAGTTGGTTTGATCTTCTCTTACCACAGCTTCCTTGGGCAATGCCATTGCTTCTTTTTTATTTTCGATCCGAATTTTTGCTTCTAGATAGGAGCCAACTGCTAATTGTTCGGGGATGTTGGAGTTAAAGCGAGCATGCACTTTAATTGATTTTCGTTCTGGGTCGACCAATCGTTCGATGTTGTAAATGGTAGCCTGCAATGTGTTTTGTGGGTTGCCGGGCATTGATAACTCCACCTGTTGGCCTTTTTTTATATTAAAGAGGTCCTTTTCGAAAACATAAAGTACTGGATGTAATTGTTTATAATCGGCAAGTTCGTAAATCGGGGTTCCTGGAGTAAGGGCAGTACCTACATTTACGAGTACCTTTGATATCGTTCCTGAAATAGGTGCCTTTAGTGCAATTTCGGTTATAATTTTATCGTCGGTCAATCGTGATGGATCTATTTGGAATTGACGAAGTTTCGCAGCTAATGATTTTTGAGTGGTTTCTGCTGATCTCCAATCTGTTTCGGCTTTCAAGAAGTTTTTTGTAGCGGTAGCATCTGCCTCTTTTAAACTTCGATATCGTTCGAACTCTGCCTTGAGGTATTCTAGCTTGTTTTGGTTTTCCAGGTACTGTTGTTGAAGGTCCACTAGGTCTGGCTTTTGGATGGTTGCTAATGTGGTACCTTTTGAGACGGTTTGATTAAGATGTGCGAATAACTGTGTAATTATTCCATCTGAAAAGGCGCTCACGGTGGCGGTATTGGTTTTGTCGATGGACATCTCGGCGGCTGTTTCCAGCACATCCGATAGGGCGCGTTGACTTGGTCGTCCTATTTCAATGTTAGCTTGAGCACTTTGGGCCTTGGTCAGCTGTATTTGAGTAGGTGGAATGGTTGGGCCATCATATTGGTGAACATCTTGAGTCTGCTTGTCGCTGGTGCTGCAGCCGACAAGAAAAAGGAGTGCAAATAATTTATAGTTTGACATAGGACAAGTATTAGTTTGCGGTGAGCGTTTGGAGTTCGATGACGGTTAAATTGAGTTGGTAGAGGTTTTCTAGCCGTTCAAACTCGATTTGAAGGGCTAGCTCTAGGTGTTGTGCTAGCTCTGCATACTCCAATTCACCAGACTGGTAATTAATCGTTGCTGTTCGTAAGAGTTCGGAAACTAAGGGTTTCCCCTTTTGGTCGTAATAGGTTAAAAGTATTTCAAATTTTTCTTGTTCGTGCAAAAGATGTGCGAGCAAGGTTCTTTGTTGAATTAGTAGTTCTTGGTAGTTGGCCTCTACTACCTTTTGATTTAGAGCGGCGGCTTCAATTGTTTTTTGCTGACTTTTTTTAAGAATAGGTATATTTAGTCCCAGCTGCCATCCAGGGTAAAGCGCTCCGTTTCCTAAAACTTGCCCGTAAACACCTGCTGTTGTGGTGGGGCTAAGTTTTGCCTTTTCGATTTCTTGGAGTGCATTTGCGATGTCGATGGCTGCGGCCCCTGTTTTTACGGCTGCGGACTGTTGTATAAGTGCTGTGTCTGCCATCGAAAAAGTCTGGCGATCGAAGGGTGCGGCAATTGCCTTAATTGGCCCCTGAAAACCTAAGAGTTGACCGAGTGCTGCTTGATCGTATTCAATTTCGTGGCGAATTGCTTTCATCGACAACTTAATCATGGTAGCTTTATTTTGTAAAGCTAACTGATCAAGTTTATTACTTTCTCCTGCCCGATACTTTGCTGTGGCTATGGATTCTAGGTTAAGGAAGACACTATCCAGTTGTTGGAAGAGTGTGTTTTTGCCTTCCAAGTAACTTAGATGTTGGTAAATTTCCCGCACTTGTTTTGTCAGGCGGAGTCTAGTCATGCGTTGTTCTGCCTTCGCTTCTGTTGTTTTAGTGGAGTAATAGTTTTTTCCTGCAACAGTCATTTTTCTAGAGGGAAATGCCTGGCTAAGGCCTAAGGAGGTGGTACCAAACAATCCTAGGTCTGGATCTGCTGTGACATTATGAAAAATAGTAGCGGGCTCAAACGCTCTTGCAGATCCTACCAGCAGTTGTTGTTGTTGGACGTTCAGCTCAGCGGCTTTTATTGCTGGGTGTCCTTTTTGAATAAGATCCAATGCTTGTTGTTCGGTCAATGCTTGGGCACTTAATAAATGGGATGCTGATAAACTGATGATCAGCGCAGCCGCTATGGGGATAACTTTTGCTTTCCTGGATCGATCATACACCAGTGCGTAGAGTAGGGGTAATACGATCAAGGTAAGCAATGTTGAGGTAATTAATCCCCCAATTACAACGGTTGCAAGAGGGCGTTGTACTTCTGCGCCAGCACCTGTTGAGATGGCCATTGGTAAGAATCCAAGTGATGCTACCGCTGCAGTCATTAGAACAGGTCTTAAACGGACCATTGTTCCCAGTTTAATGCGTTCGTAGACATCTTCTACTCCTTGTTTTTTTAGGTCATTGAAGTAGGATAGTAAAACAATCCCATTTAGGACAGCTACACCGAATAACGCGATAAAGCCAACTCCTGCGGAGATAGAGAACGGCATACCGCGGATGATCAAAGCGAACACTCCCCCGATCGCGGACATTGGTATCGCGGTAAATATGAGGGCACTTTCTTTGAATGAATTAAAGGTGAAGTAGAGTAATACGAAAATCAGAAGGAGTGCTACCGGTACTGCAATTGAAAGTCGTGCTTTTGCTGCTTGCAGGTTTTCGAATTGGCCACCGTAGGCTACACTATAACCAACGGGCAGTTTTAATTGGGTATTGATTAGTGACTGTACGTCCATAATGGCGCTTTCAACATCTCTACCACGCACATTTGCGCCGATAA
>CANHDG010000053.1 GCA_947459365.1 Saprospirales bacterium | reverse complement strand
TACCTTATCTGCTTTTATCTGTGTTTTCAGCTGCTCGAGACTATCGAGCTTTTTATCGCCTCTGACAAAATGATGCACTTTTACCTGCAACGTGTGTCCGTAGAGATCCCCCTCAAACTCCAGAATATTCAGTTCTATTCGTCTTTCAGACAGGCCCTCCAAGCTTGGTCGACTTCCCAGGTACAACATAGCATGGTAGACGGTCTTGGGATAACCCTCGAGTCGCACACTAGCGGCATATATACCATCCGGAGGGAGGAGTTTCCAGGAGTCCTCTACATGGAGGTTGGCGGTAGGGAAACCAATTGTCCTTCCAATTTGGTTGCCTTGCACTACTTTTCCGGTTAGAGTGAAAAGGTGGCCCAGCAATCGGTTAGCGGTTTCCAGGGAACCCGATTCCAATGCGGTTCTAATTTTAGACGAGGAAACGGTGATATGGTCGACCTCTTGAGCGGAGATTTCTTCTAGGAGAAAAGTACCTTGGTCAGCGTATTTTTTTAAAAAACGGATATCTCCTTGTCGGTCATTTCCAAATCTATGATCATAGCCGATCACGATCGTGTGGGGTTGGAAATAACGGAGTAAAAACTGCTCCACGTACTCTTGGGCAGATTGTGCGGCAAAATCTGAAGTAAATGGGACTACCACCAGGTGGTCAATAGCACAATCTTGTAGCAGGCTGATTTTTTCGGAGGTGGTGGTAATCAATTTGAATCCACCGTCCAACTTTTCAAAAATTGCTCTCGGATGGGGATCAAAGGTAATTACCACACTTTCAGCACCTGCCTGCTTTGCCAACGATTTTACCCGGCGAAGCAATTGTTTATGCCCTGCATGCAAACCGTCAAAAGAACCGATTGTCAGAACGGTCTTTTGAAAATCAGGCAATTGTGTGAATCCGTAATGCACCCTCATAATGCGCGCAAAAGTAGTATAAAACCCTGGCTCCTTTTGATTTTTTTCGTTTTTCCTTCCAACACTTTCTTTTTTTGCTGTGTTCTGCGCACCTTTGTTCTCCTTTTGGTGGAGGGGAATAGTTTGTTACAAGAAGGTAGTTTTTGGGAAAATACTCCCTTTACCAAGGATGAAATAGTTGTGAAAAGAAGGGCTATCCATAGTTCGCTTTTTTTCATTTTTACAACACCAATGTTCGAAAAAGATGGGTCAGAAAGTAAAAGAATTGCAATTAAAATTGGCGGAAGCTGCATTAGGGGGTGGTCAATCCCGCATTGATGCGCAGCACAAAAAGCGTAAGCTAACCGCTCGGGAGCGTATTCATTTGTTGTTGGACGAGCAGTCCTTTGAGGAAATTGGTGCGCTTGTAACGCACCGAACGGTTGACTTTGGGATGGCCGACCAAAAAGTATTGGGCGACGGAGTCGTAACGGGCTATGGAACGGTGAATGGTCGCCTAGTATATGTATTTGCTCAAGATTTCACGGTGTTCGGAGGCTCTCTTTCGGAGACACATGCTGAAAAAATTTGTAAGATCATGGATCTTGCAATGAAAAATGGAGCTCCGCTGATTGGCTTAAATGATTCTGGGGGGGCAAGAATTCAAGAGGGGGTAAATTCCCTTGGAGGCTATGCCGATATTTTCTACCGAAATGTATTGGCATCCGGGGTGATCCCCCAAATCTCGGCAATAATGGGCCCTTGTGCTGGGGGTGCGGTCTATAGCCCCGCCATGACTGATTTTATCATTATGGTGGAGGATAGCTCGTATATGTTTGTCACGGGTCCAAACGTGGTAAAAACAGTTACCAATGAGGAGGTAAGTAGTGAAGAATTAGGTGGCGCCAGCGCTCACAGTACCAAATCTGGCGTTACCCATCTTACAGCTGCGAATGACCTCCAATGTATTTTGAAAATCAAACAATTACTGGCCTATTTACCGCAAAATTGCGAGGACCGTCCAGTAAACTTGCCGTATTCATTGGAGGAAGAATTCCGATATGGGTTGGACAAGATCGTTCCGGAGAATCCACTGCAGCCCTATGATATGAAGGAGGTAATTGCGGGAATCCTGGATGCTGATTCATTTTTTGAGATTCAAGAAAGGTATGCTGAAAATATCTTATGCGGTTTTGGCCGCCTTGCGGGCCGCAGTATTGGAATTATCGCCAACCAACCAATGAGCTTGGCAGGGGTTTTGGATGTGGATGCTTCTAAAAAAGCGGCAAGGTTTGTACAGTTTTGCGATTGCTTCAATATACCTTTGTTAGTTTTAGTAGATGTTCCTGGATTTTTACCGGGTACAGATCAAGAGTGGAATGCAATTATTACGAACGGTGCCAAATTATTATTTGCCTTTTCGGAGGCAACGGTTCCTAGGGTGACCTTGATAACAAGGAAAGCGTATGGTGGGGCCTATGATGTAATGAATTCCAAGCATATTGGGGCTGATTTGAACTTTGCGTGGCCTACCGCAGAAATTGCGGTGATGGGCGCAAAAGGTGCTTCAGAAATTATCTTTAAAAAAGAGATAGACCAAGCAAGTGATCCTGCTGCCAAACTAGCTGAGAAAGAACAGGAGTACGCGGCTACCTTTGCCAATCCCTACCGCGCTGCAGAGCGAGGATTTGTGGACGAGGTGATTCTCCCAAACCAAACCCGGCGCAAATTGATAAAAGCCTTTGCGATGTTGGAAAATAAAACGGTACAGCGTCCAAAAAAGAAACATAGCAATATTCCGCTCTAAATAAACCGAAATGAAAAAGTTCTTCTCGCTGGTAAAATTTAGCCACACCCTTTTTGCCTTGCCATTTGCCCTTACAGGTTTTTTCTTCGCATTGGCAGAGCAGGGGAATGGGATGAGTTGGAAATTGTTTGGTCTGGTACTGCTTTGTATGGTGTTCGCGAGGAGTGCAGCTATGGCCTTCAACCGGTGGTTGGACCGGGATATCGATGCTTCCAATCCGCGGACGGCCATTCGAGAGATTCCTTCTGGTCAAATAAGAGCTTCTGCAGCGTTGGTGTTCGTAATTATCAACTCCTTGCTCTTCATGGTTGCCGCCTTTTTGATCAACCGCCTTTGCTTTTTTCTTTCCCCGGTGGCGCTCTTAGTTATTTTGGGGTATAGTTACACGAAACGATTCACATGGTTCTGTCATTTTGTACTGGGTTTGGGGCTTTCCTTGGCTCCAGTTGGGGCGTATTTGGCTGTTACCGCCACCTTTTCCTGGGCGCCAGTGGTACTAGGGTTAGCCGTATTGAGTTGGGTGGCCGGGTTTGATATTATCTACGCCCTGCAGGACGAGCAGTTTGACCGTAATAATTCTTTGTATTCTGTTCCGGTTTGGCTGGGGGGGAAGAAAGCCCTTTTTCTATCTAGCAGCACCCATCTTTTTAGCGCAGGATTTCTGATACTTTCGGTTGTCTTAATGCAATCGGCTTTGGGAACTTTGGGCTTAGGGTTCATTTGGATAGGCACCCTACTATTTTTAGGGTTGTTGTTTTACCAACATACCTTGGTAAAGCCTGGAGACCTCCGTCGGGTAAATCTCGCTTTTTTTACTACCAACGGAGTAGCTAGTCTTGTTTTTGGCTTTTTTGCTATTCTAGAATTTTTGATTGGTTAAATATATTATTTTTGAGGGAAAAGGAATTCCCCCTCACAAGTATTTTGGCGTGCGAGGGGGAATTCCTTTTTTGTTATATTACCTCTACCCAACTACCAGGAACTCCTGCATGAATCCGGTTGTCATACATGGCTTCGCAAACAGTGGAAGGGAGGAAAAACCGGCCTTTGTAGGCTGCATTTAGTGAAATGCGGATGGTTTTGGTCTGGTTTTTCTGGGTTACTAGGTCAAAATAACTAAGCACTCGATCGTCCCTGAAATCTTGGTAATCCAGCCCATTGGAGGTTTGGCTGAATTGGCCCACTCGATGGTTGAGTATCTCCCAACCGGAGGGAAAAATTTGAGTAAGTGCCAGCTCATTATAAGGGAAATGGAACGAGGCATTTCTTCGAATGGAAACGATGGCGACAAAATCAGTCCCTTGTTGCAGTTGGCTAATGTTGACAGGTTCTCCTTTAGGTGTTTCCCAACGGATAGACAATTCAAGGTTGGAACTGGGCACATTTGTAACAGTTCCGGCAAACTCTTGTCCGGTAAGAACCAGTCGGGCGTACAACCGAGTGGCACCATTGTTGCGCACCGTCAAGTTGTTTGCAGAATATTCTTGGAGGGATAGTACCTGAAAGGGAGCCTGACTGGGTCGAGGCGTCAGGTTTTTCCCACCTAATTTACATAGATAGGAAGGTGCCTGGGCATTGACTTTTTGTGCATATTTAGCCAAGCTTCTAATTGCGACTGCCAGAGACTGGGTATTCCATTGATAGCTGTTGGCTTGTTTGGAGAGCTGCTCAGACAGTGATTTTACCAGGTTTTCTGTCTTGTTCAAGTCGCCTAGGCTGGTGAGTGCCTCCAACATAATAGCTTGATCACGAAGCACAGAACCATAGGTGCTTCCAGACCAGTCATAAGAAGGAGGTTCCGCCCAATTTTTCTGAAGTAAATCTTGGGCAACTTCTGGTTTGCCTGCATTGGCGTAGGCAGCTGCCAGGAGGTAGGCTGGTGTAGTAAACAAGCCTTTTTGTTCTCTAAGACGATTCATATCGGTCATGGAGGCTTTTCCTGCCAAGGCCAAGGTATAGAGCCGATAGGCTTGATCGAGCAAGGGCTCGTATCGATTGGAGCCGGTCCAGCTTCGTGCGGTGTTCACTTGGAAAGCGATCCACTTGTCGAGGGTAGAGGAGGGAACTACATAGCCCAATTTTTGGGCTTCCAGAAGAAAATGGCCAGCATAAGTGGTGGACCAGGTATCCGCAGAGCCCCCGGGCCAATAATTAAAGCCGCCGCTATAGTTTTGTTGGTTGGAAATTTTCGAGATTGCGGCAGTAATGTGTTTGGTGATGGTATTGGTTTGTTTTTCTTGTAATGGAACCAATGCTCCTGCATATAACTGCGGAAAAGCAGCGGAGGTAGTTTGTTCTAGGCATCCATGTGGATATTGAATGAGGTAATTCAAATGTCGATCAATATCCATTGGAGGCAGGCTACTCAATTCTAGGGTTGCATTTTGCAACTCACTATAAGAGCTTGGATCGAAGTGTGTTTTCCATTCCATTCCCGGCTCAATGGTTTCGCTCGAGCTTTTGGTGGAGATGGGCATAGGATTTCGCACCATTAGGTCAATTTCATCTTTTGCTATTTCTGATCCCCCTTGTGCCTCCAATCGGAACCTGGTTGGTCCTGTTTGTGGCCCCACGCTGAGCTCAAAATAGGCCATTTGGTCACCAGGCTCTGAAAACGTTAGCGTTTGAGTGTCGGGTCCTTTCAATTTTGTTTTTCCGCCGATTTCTTTGATTTGTAATTTGACCGATTTGATCTGCGGTTCCATAGCAAACACCTGAACAGGTACACGAACGGATTCTCCCGGACCAAGAACACGTGGCAGGGTGGGTAAAATCATAAGTGGCTTTTTAACCGAACAGGTTTTTTCTGCTGATCCATAGGCTCCTTGCGCATTGGGTGCAGGGGCGGAAAAGACCGCCATCACGCGAACACTTCCGACGTAGTTCTCTATTTTGAAGGTATGCTGTGCCGTTTTTCCTTTTTCCAGGTAAAAAGGTCCGAGGTGTTTGACAGTCGGTTTAAATCGGCTGACCTGAGCGGAGCGTTTTGCTTTTCGGTTGATATCGTCGCCACCAATGCTCAAAATGCGTTCCAATTCTACACCAAACGCACCCAATACGTAGTCATACACATCCCAGCTTTTTACTCCTAAAGCTTCTCTTGCATAAAAGGATTTGTGCGGATTGGGGGTTTCGAATCTTGTCAGATCCAGTAGACCCTCATCCACGATGGCCAGCGTGTACGCACAAGCCATACCGGAGGCTTCTTTGACTAGAACGGTGAACGGAACATCCGGCTTGAGCTGATCTGCCATTTCGATCAAGGGTTTTAGTTCTGTTGCTGGATTATGAATAGTGATTGGGATCACCCCATACATTCGAATGGGTAAATCATTAATGGTTTGCGCATGGGGCTGGATCAGGCTTACGTGGGCATAAACAGCGGGTGCCATGGAGGCTTCCGCTTTGAATTTAAACGTATTCTCTCCTTTTTGGGCTTTGAACCAGAGGTGTTGAAGCACCCTTTGTCCACTTTCCAAGGTTATTAGCACATTGCAAATATCATTAGAAGGCACTTTTATTTCAACTTGTTGGCCCACCAAGTAACTTTCTTGGTTGCTGGTCAAGGCAAGCATTGCCACAGCATTTCTGCTGTAAAGGTCATCCAGGTGTTCCGGATAACCCACCCAAAAGAAGTTCCCTGCCGCGTGTCCGCCAGAAGGCTCCACAGCCCGCACGAGGTACCTTCCCCATTGGTTGGGTCGGATGGTCCAACTAGCGATTCCATTCGCATCTGTGGTTACAGTGGTGGTATTCACCGCATTCAAGTGGGTGTCGGAGTTGAATTGACCTGTGTTAGAGGCTTGGTCCTCGTCCCACCACCATCTCCAATCACACCGGTAGAGGCCGAGGTGCACTTTTTTGTTGGCCAATGGTCTGCCTTTTGTATCCACGCATGCGATTTCAATTTTGCCCGATTTTCCCTGATCCATTTGGGGGCTTCCACTTTGGTTCATTGGCACTCGGACCCCTACCATTCTTGCAAACGGGTAGAAGTCAATGGCAGCTTGATCCACACTGAATTCCCCGGAGGATTCAAAAGCCTTAATTTTGTATTGGGCGACTAATTTCCCTGGAGCTTGCTTGTTGGCTTGTATTTTTAGAGGCACATTTCCATTTCCTTGGTCATCCAAGTAACCTTCAAACACGGTTTCTTCTTCGTGGAAAAAAGAGCGAGCGGGATCTTCAAAAACGTAATTTTTGAAGCCTGGGAATTCCGCTGTAGCTGCTCTAATCTGAAGATCCACTTTGGCTTTTACGTTTTTTGCGGTAGCTCCATGTAGCCACTCAACGTTCAATCGAGCTTGCGTGCCTTTAGTATTTTCAACCAGCTGTTTATCCGGAAAAGCGAACTGAATTTTAAACCTATTTGGTTTGACTGTTTCAATTTTTAGGATTTTTTCAAACCGGGCTCCACCAACCTCTACCTTGGCGAGCCAGTTGCCGGTTGGAGCATCTGGCTGTGTCGAAAAGTGGAGTGGGAATACGCCTTTGACGCCATTTTGAATAACCGTTTTGAACTGAATTCCTCCAGTTGGGTCGGTCACTTCAAAATGCACCGGGTGGTCAGGTGGTAATTTACCGGTCCGGTCTTCCAGCACAAAATTCAGGAAAACACTATCACCAGGCCTCCAAACACCACGCTCTCCGTAGATAAAGCCTTTCAATCCTTTTTGACTTTCCACTCCAGCCACATCAAAACGGCTAAGGGATAAACTTCCACCATCCGACATACGCAGGTATCCACGCTGATTGCCTTTTTGAGCCACCAAGACAAATGGTTTTTCCCGAAGTTGCTCCAAAAAGAACGTTCCGTCCGCTCCCGTGCTGTGTTTGGAAATCGGTTGAAGTTGGTAGTTGACCAGCTCAAGTTCGACACCAGCGACGGGTTCTGCGGTAAGTAGATCCGTAACCGCGGCCATTAAGGAACCATCTTTCCCCCTTTTGGCGGATAATCCGAGGTTACTTACAAACACGTTTCGTTGAAGGAAGCGTTCACTGTGGTAGTATTCTTTTTGGCAGGGGTTATCTCTATTTTCATATTGATAGCCATCTGATTCCCACCAATAATCGGTATCGTCCCAATATACTCCTCGGTATCCACCCCAAAGGGATTGTGGTTGGCCGAACTCATCCTTCAGAGGGCCTTGAGCATCGATACTAGCAAAGTCAACCGCTTCTTCACATTTACTATGGTCCACATAGCTACCACGGAAAGAGAGCCGGACCTGATAAATCGCCCCAGGGTCTTGTTGGATAAGTGGTTGCAAATCAAGGGCATATCGTTGCCAACTCATGGTGGAAGCGCCAGGGTTTAATTGCCCCAATTCAATCCTTTTTTGTGCAATGATTTTACCCACCCGTTCCAGCTCCTCATTTCCTTCCAATTCATTTACCTGTAGGTGTTGCAAAATATTCGACTGAAAGATCTTAAAAATTTCCACATCAACAGATTGAAGTCCTACCGCTTCAAATGGAAATAATATAGCCCCACTTTCTTTGCTTGGAATGATGGCACCGTGACCCAGCAATCGCAAACCTGGCTGCAAGGATTCAAGGTTGATTGATTCAGAGAACGCGGTCTTCAGTTTAACTGCCAGTAGGTTTTCAATCCCTTCTATTTGAAGGTTTAATAGGCCTGTCAACCTGCTCTCTGGATAAATTCGAAGAAAATTGCCATCAAGTTTAAAGGTGAGGTTTTCGGAATTGCCCTCAAGTCGGACCAGCCCGTTTAAATCCTGTTGATCAGAAAGAGGGTCTGAAAAATTGACTTGTATGCATTGGCTTTCCTCATTGTCCACCTTCACAGAAAGGACTTCAAACTCGTCAAGGGCAGGAATAGGCAGGATTTGTTTATCAGAAAGGTCTATCCCAAGGTGATTTCCATCCCAGCGAAGTTGGACCTCTGACCGATTTAGTCCCCTTGCGATCTTTCCAATTGTGAAGTAGTGTTCCCTTTGGGCTTGGAGATGGTTCCAGGAAATCGTTAATTCTTGGCCTGATTGTGTTGCTCTCAAGAGTTGCTCGATTTCTTCAGGCTCTACAGAGTCGTTCACTTCCACTCTCCCGGTAATCTGCTGGTTTTTCAGGTCAAGCGGGTTTGGTGTCTGAATACCATCCGTGATCACAGTAAAGTGTAGTGCGATTGTTTTAAAACCAAACTCAAAGCTGGAGAGCGAAGCCGGGACATTTGGGTAAATTTTTCCTAGTTGGAGCGCAACTTCATATTTGGTATCGTACTTAAGTGGCTTCTCAGGTTGCAGTAAAATGGTTCGATCATCTTCCCAGATGGCCACTCCTTCAATGGATGGACTTATTTGTAGAAGTGCTTTATCTACTGGCTGACCAATCTGATCGGTCTGAATGGCTGCGTTGACCAACCGGATTCGAATCGGCTCTTTTTTTCCCACGATCCCACTTGTATATGCGTACACATATTGAGAAAGTTTTTGATAATAGGCCTCATCGCGTACTGCTCGGCTACAGGAAAAGAAAAGGGCAAGGCTGAGCAGCAGTAGCAAACTAGCGGCTGCGGCAAGATTAGATTTTAGCTGCATAAGGAAAGGTGTTCGTTAACCGACACAAATATAACCGCCTTTCTGAGATTTGCAAGGCGGATTTTTTGGGCTGTTTTTGGGAATCTTTTATCGTTGAAGGGAAAAATTACTCTTGTCTGTTGGATTGGTCTCGAACATGTCTTTGAATGATTCGCTTGCCTGCTTGTTTTACTTCAGGCCGTTTTTTATAACCCCAAAGCTCTATTCTGGATTGGCTGGCATTTTCCTTTGGATCTACAACAGGTAGTGGGTAATCCTGACCAAGCTGGACACCGTAAAACAATTGCTCTAATGGAGAAAGTAACCAAGGTTCGTGCACTAGATGATTCGGTAAGGAAGCGAGCTCAGGTACCCATTGTCGGATAAAATTGCCCTCCGGGTCTTGTTCTTTGGATTGTTTAACGGGGTTATAGATGCGAATGGTATTTACACCGGTTACTCCAGCCTGCATTTGAAATTGTGGGTAGTGTATACCGGGCTCATAGTCGAGAAACAAATTGGCCAGGTGATAGACGCCGGTTCTCCAGTCCAAAAACAAGTGATGGCAAAGAAAGGAAACCAACATTGCCCGCATCCGGAAGTTGATCCAACCAGTTTGGGAGAGGCAACGCATACAAGCATCCACTAAGGGGTATCCGGTTTTTCCCTCTTTCCAAGCCAGGAGTTGTACCTCATTTTCTTTCCAGACGAACGATTCGTACACTGGATTGATGCAGCGGTGTTCATAACTGCAATCTGATTCGAATTTTTGAATAAAGTGGCAGTGCCATTTTAAACGGGTCAAGAAAGCCTCATATGCTCTGCGGTGTCGCTGACGTTGGCTACTTTGGTCAACATAACGAAAGGCTTGCCGGATGCTCAAATTGCCCCAGGCCAAGTATGGAGACAGTCGACCGCAAGAGGTCCTACTTAAAAGGGGTTTGGAGATGTTTTTTTGGTAGTGTTTCCCTCTATCCGAAACAAATGAATGAAGGTATTTCCAAGCATACCGCTCCCCAGCCGGCTGAAAGGCACTTGGATAATTTTCTAGTTGCTTTAATAGGTTTTCAGGTATTGTAAATGGATTGGAAAGTTGAACGAGCCGGTCTGGATGGTATTGATTATCGATGGGTGCTGTTTGCACCATTTGCTCCCACTGAGCATCCCATCCTTTTCTATTCGTTATGGCCCTTTGAATGCCATCCCGCTGTACCTCTTTCCAATCAACACCGGCATCCTTCAATAAGCGTGCGATTGCCTTGTCTCTCGCATACGTTTTTTCAATTCCGCTCTCCTGGTAGCTGAATACCTGCTTCAGTTGGAGTTGACTTAGCAGATAGCTGAATACTGTAACCGCCTCTGCGTAGCAGCAAAATACGCTTCTCCCAATTGAGCTCCATTCTTGGTTCATGGCCTGAATAGAATGGTATTGAAATTGGAGGTGCCGAAGGGAGGTGTCAGGATAGTGGTGAAGAGAAGGTTCTATCAGGAAAACCACTAAGTAGGGTAGTCCAGCCTGTTCTGCCAGATGCAAAGGAAGGTGGTCCTTTGTCCTAAGGTCTCTTTTAAGCCAGACCAAATTGACCGGAGAGGAGGAATTTTCCAGAGGCATAGACAGGTGAACTACATTGGGGAGTTAACAATTATAACAAATCTCCTACTCCAAGAGTTCAATGGAGTGCCGCTGCATGGCTATTTTTCCTCGTTGTTCCATTTTTTTCAACAATCGAGAAATGACTTCCCGAGAAGTGTTTAGGTCGGTAGCAATTTGTTGATGGCTGATTTCTATCACATTGGTATCAAGATCTCGTTGCATCCGTTTTAGATAAAACTCAAGGCGCTCGTCCAAGTTGCGGAAGGCTACCTGATCAAACGTTTCCAGGATTTCTTCAATGCGTTCTCTTAAAGTATTGACTACAAATCGTGCCCAAGATTTGTATTTTGGGAGCCAGCGTTCCATATTTTCCAGCGGAATCAATAGGATAATTCCATCTTCCATGGTCACCCCTTTTACAGCACTTTGCTCCATTCGATTGGAACAGGTAAGCGACAACGCACAGGTAGTCCCTGAAGTCAATGAATACATATAAAATTCGCCATCTTCTCCATCTTGTTCTTCTCTAAATATTTTCACATTTCCCTCAAGAACGAAAATCATGTACCGAAATTGGTGACCTGGTTGTACAAGGGGGTCCCCTTGTCTAATTTCTACGATTTGACCAACTTCAGCCATTAACTCCAATAGTTCAGGCTCCAGTTCCGGAAAGTATTTTTTTAGTGTTTTGGGTAGCTCTGGTTTGGTGAATCTAGTTTGCATGTATTCTTAAGGTGTTAGATAGTTCTGATTGTAGGTTCGTCTGTTTTCGGGACTCAAATATCTTGCAATATTTTCAATTCTTATTTTAAATCGTCTAAATCCCTTCCTTCCGTTTTGCTTTCTATTGTTTTCATTGACGAATGACTTACTCGACCTGCCGGATAAGGGGGAATGATTTCCCGAAAAAATAATATTAAAAATATTTCAATATTCAATTTTTTGAATATAAGTTTTTTATATAATTGTTTTCAAAAAAGGCAATTTGATAAAAATCATGCTGTGCTTGTGATGAATATCACCAAAAGTAGGCTTGTATTCCCCCCAACTTTGCAGTACAAAAAAGAATTAACGACAAAATAAACGGTTCTTACTGATATGGAACAGCAAATGAGTATGCCGAGAATTGGGGATATTGCTCCCAACTTTAAGGCCATGACCACCTTCGGATCACTGGATTTTCACAATTACATCGACGGGAAATGGTCAATATTATTTTCGCATCCTGCCGATTTTACCCCGGTTTGTACTACCGAAATGTCAGGTTTCGCCCAAGAAAAGGACTTTTTCGATGCACATGGTACCGTTTTGATGGGGTTGAGTATTGATAGTATCCATTCCCATATCGCGTGGGTGAACAATGTTCGGGAAAAGACAAATGTACTTTTTAATTTTCCAATCATCGCGGATATTGATATGTCCGTCTCCAAATTATACGGCATGTTACAGCCAGGGGAAAGTGAAACGGCTGCTGTTCGAGCGGTGTTTTTCATGGATCCTTCCAAAAAAATTCGCTTAATCATGTATTACCCCCTTAACGTGGGCCGTAATATGGATGAAATAAAACGTGTGTTGGAGGCACTACAAACCGCAGATGCTAACAAGTGTGCGATGCCCTTAAACTGGAAAAAAGGGGATAAAGTGATTGTACCACCTCCTAAGACAATGGAAGAATTGGATACCCGCCTGAACAGCGGATTGGAGATGGTGGATTTCTACCTAGCCAAAAGAAGTCTTTAAATACAAATTATTGGGTTTATCCAGCGACAAACACCACTATCCAAGGAGCGTTTCTCCTCGGATGGGTGCACCTGAACTTCAACCATATTATTGCTCTATTCACTCTAAAACTTTATTAGTATGAAAGTCGAACAACTTTACACCGGCTGTCTTGCTGAAGCCGCGTATTATGTAGAAAGTAATGGCGAAGCCGTGATCATTGACCCACTTCGCGAAACTAAACCGTATGTTGAACGGGCGGAGGCCGATGGCGCTCAAATAAAATATGTGCTGGAAACGCACTTTCATGCTGATTTTGTGAGTGGACACCTTGATTTAGCTAAAGTAACAGGTGCGCAAATTGTGTTTGGTCCTACTGCAAAACCCAATTATGAGGCGCATATTGCTGCGGATGGCGAAGTGCTCAAAGTAGGAAAGGTAACGATTGAAGTGCTGCATACCCCGGGTCATACCTTGGAAAGCACCACCTACCTCTTGCGCGACGAGAATGGTAAGCCGTATGCCGTGTTTACAGGAGATACCTTGTTTATAGGTGATGTTGGTCGCCCTGACTTGGCAGTAAAATCTGATCTATCCAGAGAGGATTTAGCTGGACATTTGTTTGATTCCCTTCGCAACAAGATAATGACCTTGCCGGATGAGGTGATTGTGTATCCTGGACATGGTGCAGGTTCAGCTTGTGGAAAGAAAATGGCAAAGGAGACAGAGAGTACCATCGGTCAACAGAAACAATTCAACTACGCTCTGCGGGCGGACATGACCCGTGAGGAGTTTGTATTGGAGGTGACCACGGGTTTGGTGGATCCCCCCCAGTATTTTCCCAAGAATGCAGTTATGAACCGCATGGGTTACGACAGTTTTGAATCAGTGCTGCAACGTGGGGTGGTAGCCCGCTCAACTGTTGAGTTTGACCAACTGGCAAACCAAGCAGAGGCACTTATATTGGATGTTCGGCATGAATCTGAATTTGTTAAGGGATTTATTCCAAATTCAATTTCAGTTGGCCTGGATGGTCAGTTTGCCTCTTGGATTGGTACATTGATCACCGATTTGAAGCAGCCTATTCTTTTAGTTACCCCAGAGGGAAGAGAAGAGGAGACTGTAACGCGTCTATCCCGTGTGGGTTATGATAATTGTCTTGGATATTTGAACGGCGGAATAGAAGCTTGGAAAAAAGCAGGAAATGAAGTGGACTCCATTGAAACCATTGATGCCGAAGCATTTGCAGTCCGTCAACAAGAGACTGCTGTATTGGATGTTCGCCGGAAAAGTGAGTTTGATGCAGAACACGTGGTGGGGGCACAGAACTTACCCTTGGATTTCATCAATAAACTGATGGATGAGGTGGAGCGCGACCGCACGTACTTAGTGCATTGTGCTGGAGGTTACCGCTCAGTCATTGCGATTTCCATTTTGAAAGCCCGCGGTTTCGATAAACTGATTAACGTAGCGGGTGGTTACAATGCGATAAAGGCAAGTGGAAAGGTCGCAGTGACTCAATACCAGGAGCAGATTACCGAATTATAATTGGATCGAAATAGAGTTAATGACTGTTTTTTATGAATGAGCGTCTCACTTGCAAAAGTGGGACGCTTTTTTTAGTTACTTATCAAGGTTCTTTAGCTTGCTGATTTTCATCACTGTCGGTAGCTTTTGGAGCGCTTACTTTTAGGGTACTATTTTCAACCTAAACAATTTATAAGATGATTGGACATACCCCAGTGTACAAGATTATGACTAAAAAGCCTACAGTGGTTCATCCAGAAGATTCTATGGAGGCCATTTGGCATCTGTTTGAGCAAAAAGGGTTTCACCACGCCCCTGTAGTCCGTGATCGAAAGCTTGTAGGAATCATTAGCCATACCGATTATTTACGGGTTATACAAGATGTATTCTCCAATAATGACCATGTAAAAGCGTTCAACACCCAATTATTACGGAATGTGTTGGTACAAGATATTATGTCCAAAGAGGTGATTACAGTAGAGGAGCATACTACCATTCAACAGGTGGTAGCTGTTTTTCATACCCATCCGATCCATGCAGTACCTGTAGTGGATGCATCCTTTCACTTGGTTGGGATTGTGACCACCAATGATCTTTTGGGCGTAATGGAGCATTTATTTTTGATGGAAAAAAATAGATAAATAATTAAAAATTGCATAAAAAATTTAAAAATACAAATTATGTTTGCATATAGATCGAAATTATTATATTTAAATTGAGTTTTGTTTGATTTTCATTGACTTTTTTGGGGCGTTTTTTCTGTAAAACGTTAGAACCAGATTGACTGAATATAAATTTCGAAACTCATCATGATATCGATCTAAATTTGATGCCAAGGAGTCTACACCAGAATAGTAGCTAAAAAAATAGCAAAGGTGTTGGACTTATTTTCAGCTATTCAATTTTCAAACTACATGAAATTAGTCAGTGGAGTTTTGAATGTTCCATGCCTTGTTGTTTTTCTAGGACTTTTCCAATCAACTACAGGTACCCAACAGATTTTGGCACAGTGTAATCCGCCAAGCGGAGCAGTGGAGGCTAACCCCAATACAATTTATTATGCTGGAGGTGCTTGTACATTTTTTGATTCCAATTGCAATTTACTGTTGGTCGTGCCAGCAGCGGAGGCAATTTGGTCATGTTCGCCAGCAAAAGCAAGGTGGGCACTCGTAAGCCCACCAACAGGTGGCTATTATGAGTTCCCGAACTTTACACAGTTGATTTCCCAATTAGATGTGCAACGGTACATGGAACCATTTTGGAAATGTGATACAATAATAAATGAGCTGATTTTACTTGATGGACCAGGCAGTGAGGCTCATTTGATGTACCAGCCGGTTGAAATCCTTTCTGTAAAGAACTACGATTACTCAGTTCAGTTCAGTGAGGGGGTAGATTTTTCCATAGAAGGCCGAAAAATTATTCAATTGTCGGAGGGGCCCTCGAATGATTTCAGCGCAATACAAGGTAATGGATTAAATACCATTCAACCCAGTTCATGGACAAATGTAACTTATATTCCGAGTCGTTTGGATTGGGGAGGTGATAGTATATTAGTTCCAAAAGGCGAGCTACTTCCAAAGCTCAAAGCTAAAATACAAGATCAATCCCCTATTTCAATCCAGGCGCTTGGAATGAGTATTACAGCTGGTCATCACGTGAGTGGATTTACAGGTGATCCAGCTCACTTTTCGCCTGGCACTCCCTACATGCGGGGGTATTTGGAATTATTGGGGGATCAAATCGAGCGATCATTGGGAACAGATGTATCGCTTTTCAATAGTTCATGTGGTGGCAAAACAGCTGCATGGGCAAGTGAATATGGAGAGGCGATGGTCAATCTGAACGAACCAGATCTAATTTTGATTGATATGGGCATGAACGATATATGGGGGACATCCAGTGAATCCTTCCATGAAAGTATTAGTTCCTGCTTAGATAAGCTTCGCGCTGCTAACCCAGACGCTGAGTTTATTTTAGTTGCTAATATGCTGCCAGATATTGGCTCGATTGGAGCTCCAACAGATGGAGTGGAACGTATGGTAGGTTTCCGAAATAAGCTTCTCGAGCTGGAGGAATCAGGAATTGCCTGTTTGGATATGACTGCGATCAGTGATACCATCTATAGAAGAAAGGGCGCTAAACACTGTACCTCTAACGCACTTCATCCAAATGATTACTTGGTTAGGTGGTATGCTCAAGCATTATTTAACTTGTTGGACACAGAACTTCCTCAGATCCAACCTGGCACTACCTATTATGTGAATTCAACGGGCACAAATGGAGATGGGCGAACCCCTTCTACCGCATGGACTTCATTGGATCGTGTCAACAATGCAATTTTGCAGCCTGGTGATACTGTTCTTTTTGAGGGGGGCTCTGTTTTCGTGGGAGGCATAGAGTTAAATCATTTAGACGCTAACGATAAAGCTAAACCTGTTGTATTTTCCTCTTATGGAAATGGAAAGGCAATAATCCAAACTCCTGATAACCACTCGGAAGGATTCGTTGCAAGGAATACAGCGGGTATTCAAATAGAAAACCTTGAGTTTAGGGGGCCGAATCAATTGAATCAAAGTGGTAAAGATGGAATTTTATTTTTCACCGACAAGGAGAACGGATACTTTTCCACTATCCTCCTAAACAATGTTCAAGTGTCAGGTTATGGAAATTGTGGAATCCGGTTT
>CANHDG010000052.1 GCA_947459365.1 Saprospirales bacterium | reverse complement strand
GAAAATATGGCGATGCACATAATCGGTTATCTTGAGGGCTTGAGTAGGGGAAACCTTTTTTAACTGGACATCTCGGATGCTATCTTCTGTAATGAAGACGGAGAGACGGATTTCACCAGTCAGTAATTCATCGGGTGCTACATTTACCTCGATGTTCAATGTTCGTAATTGTTTGTCATAGGTATTATTAATAAATAGGCCTACCTCAGGTTTTTCAGAAACACGAGCATTGATTGTACCTGTCCAAGGGCGGTAGATAAATGCACCTGTGAAATCATCTAAGAATTGGCGGTCAACGGTAGCGGTTGGTGCGCCTGGATCACCATTATAATAGAGGTAGTCGGCGACGGCTCTACAATCTTCTGAACGGAAATCGTCTTTGCTTTCAGGGTAGGGTTCGTCAAAGCTTTTTGCAGCGTGCAAGGTCACCACGATGAGTCTGTCCCCGAGTACTTGACCTGCTGCAACGAGTTCGGCCGTTCCATCAGGGCAGTTTTGGCATTGAACGCCTGTTAATTCTTCGACGAGTACTTTCCGTTCTCCCAGCTCCAAGGGTGGAATTGGGATGGGTTTTTCTTCGCAGCCTGTGATGATTAAACTTGCTATTCCAATGGGTAGAAACCAGTTATTTATATTCATAATTGAGTATTTTTTCTAGAATGAGGAGTTAAGTTGCATTCTTACGCCGTGGAAGGTAGGCTCGTACCGGCAGATTCCGCCCGCGCAGTTAATGCCTTCTACTTGTTTTACGTAGGCGAGAGAGAAACGGTTGGACTTATAAGAATACACCATGCCTACGGAGGGGTAATGTAGTCCATCAAATTTTGTTTTTTCTGCTGGATAGTTGCTGTTTTTATCATGCGGTACTTTATACATATCAGAAACATAGAACAGCCAGTGCGGGGCTATTCCTACTTCTGCCAATGCAAATGCCCAAGAGCCGAACTCTTGTTTTGTATCCAGGTAAGAGGCTTCGAAGCGGAGTGATCGACGGGGCTTGAAACGATACAGTATTTCGGTGTAGGGGGTGTTTGCATAGACATATTCACCCTTTCCTTGATAGGTTAAAATGTCGTATTTGAGTCGTTGGAAACCTATAAGTGCTTGCCATTTCCGCTTGTATTTATAGAGAATTTCGGGTGCTACTTCTCTGTAGAGTTCTCTTCCATCCAGGTTTTGGATATCGGATACATTTAGGGTAAAGGCCAGGTTTTTAGAGGGGGCATATTTGAGTTCCATTTGCACGGCTTGTTCACCGAGCTCTTGTGTATTTGGGCTGAATCGAGCGGTTAAGCGGTATGTATTTTGTCGAGCCATTGGTGTCAAGTAATTGATTTGGCCCTGTACACCGATGAGGAAAGGGTCGGATCTAAATCGGAAGTTTTGGGTTCGTTTAGTTTCGACGGTCGCTCCAAATTTGGAATTGGCCCAAGAGAGACTGGTGTAGAAGTTATAACCTTCTTCATTGACTAATTTGCCTTGAATTCCGGTGGCTTGTCGGACGAATTCATTGTTTAATACATCTTTTGTTTTATAGGCGCCTTCCACATACCAAGTGAAATTACCGAAAGAGAGCGTATTAAATAACGTTGCGGCATAGGTATTATATTGTGCACCGATGCTATCAATTGGTTGATAGGTTGCGATTTCACTTACAATTCTGCTTACAGCATCCCCATCCCAAGTTCTTCCTACGATCCCTAGTCCTGGTGCCAGGGAGAAGGTACTTGTGGAGTCAGGCTTAATAAATCCTTCGAGTACAAGGCCTCTAAACACAGGGCTGTAGGTACTAAACTGTCGTTTTTGTTTACCGGTAAAGGCTCTGACATTCCAGTTTTCATTGATGTGGTATCCGACACGGGCTCCGTAGAGGGCATTATCAATCATGAGAGAGCGTTCTTCGTAGGCTCTAAAGATCATACCGGAACCAATTTGGTCATAGAGGTAACCCGCTGCGAAGTCAAACTTGTCGATTTTTTTCTGGACAAACCATCTACCGATTCCTTCGTCGCTGTAGGATCCAGTCGGATTGAGTAAGTTGGAGTTATTAAACATATCGAATCGAAGGCCCATATCGAAGCCCCAATTGGAGTAGTTGAGGTTCAGCCAGCTTTCTGCACCGAATTTTTGGTAGTCGTATTGTGGGGTCCCGGTGGCTCCGATTTTTTCATCTGTAATGAAAAAGTTAGCATTAGACATAAGGTTACCCGTCACTCTGGAGGCGTTTTGCGCTTTCAGGAGGGTGCTGCTAAGCAGGATAAAAACAGATAATAACAGCAGTCGCATGTAAATAAGGTCGGTTACGTTTGTCCGGCGGATCAAAATTGTGTCGGGACAAATGAAAAAGAAAAAATAATCGGCGCTAAGGTAAAAGTAAGCTCGCTAAAATCAGAGGAGGATTCATTTAAAAAGGGCGACGCGAGCGAATAATTTAGTCAATTTAATAATAAATGTTTTAACTTTGCCAGGAACTTGTTTAATTTGTTGTGTATTTTGTTTGCTATAATTGACATAGAGACGACCGGAGGTACACCGGTATATGAACGGATAACGGAAATTGCGATTGTTTTGCATGATGGCAAGCGGGTAATTGATACGTTTAGCACTTTAATTAATCCTGAGCGTAATATTCCATGGAATATCACTCAATTAACGGGCATCAGTAATGAGATGGTTGCGGAGGCACCTAGGTTTCACGAAGTAGCTAGAAAGATTGTTGAGATGACGGAAAGTGCAGTGTTTGTAGCGCATAATGTACAGTTTGATTATGGCTTTATAAAGGCGGAATTTTCTAGGTTGGGATATACGTATTCTAGGAAGACCCTGTGTACGGTTCGGTTGTCGAGGAGGGTGTTTCCGGGATTACGGAGTTACAGTTTGAGTAATTTAAAACTGCATTTTGGGATTTTAGCAGAGAAGAGCCACCGTGCATTGGATGATACGCTGGCCACTGTTCAGTTGTTTGAAAAGATTTTAGATGCGGAGGGGGAGGAGAGTATACGAGCTACTCTTCATTATGGCATACGGGAGAGTAAATTGCCTGAGGGGATCCGGTTATCGCAATTAGAGGCGGTACCTGAAGCTTGTGGTGTTTATTACCTACATAATTCGCAAGGGGAGGTGATTTACGTTGGGAAGAGTTTGAATATGAGGAAACGATTGATGGAGCATTTTGCTGATCCAACTTCTAAAGGAGAGAAGTTACGAGCAGGAGTAGCTGATTTTAGTTTTGAGGTAACAGGAAGTGAGCTTGCTGCATTGTTATTGGAGAGTGCTGAGATCAAGCGATTGCAGCCCAGTATTAACAAGGCACAACGGATGAAGCAATTTTCGGGAGGAATATTTAAACTAGAGGATGAAAATGGATATTGGTGTTTAGCGGTCGGTAAAAAATCAGCCAAAAAGAGTAAAGGGTTGGAACTGGTGGCGGATTACCCGAAGTTAGAACACGCAAAGCTGCATTTGGAAAGTATTCGGCGGCAGTTTGAATTATGCAACAGGCTTTGTCATTTGGATTTCGGGGAAGGGGCTTGTTTTTACTATACGATAAAGCAATGTAGGGGTGGTTGTGTAGGGGAAGAAACCGCTTCAGAGTATAACCTACGGGTTTCAGCGGCCTTGGCTCAATTACGAAAAGGACTAACGGGGAGTTTTTTGATTGTAGAAGAAGGCAGATCGGCAGTGGAGAAGACTATTATTGCGATAGAGGAGGGTATTTATAAGGGATTTGCCTGGGTTGATACCGACATGGGAGGTTTGGATAAGGAGGAGTTGGTTTCTTTGGTAAGTACTAAGGGGGAGGACCCGGAGGCAACTCGGATAATATGTGGGTATTTAGATCGATTGGATGCGAAAAAAAAATCTAAAATAATTCGAATTGATAGGATAATAGGGTAGGGAAGACACCCAGTTATTCCTCCGGTTACCTGGGTGTCTTTTATTTAATTAGGCTTGTGCTCCTGGGCCGAAGTTCATTGGGGGAAACGGGGTATGGTCTTCTTCTATTTTCCCGAATTGCATTTCAAATTTTTGAACATTTTCTTTGAGTGCTGCGAGCAAGCGTTTGGCATGCTGGGGAGTTAAGATGATTCTGCTTTTCACCTTCGCTTTGGGCACATTTGGCATCATGCGTATAAAGTCCACCACAAATTCTGAGTTGGAATGAGAGATAATTGCCAAATTAGAGTAAATACCCTCTGCAATTTCTTCTGATAGTTCGATATTGATGGCAGGATTTTGTGGTTGAAGTTTGTTGTCTGACATAGTTAAAGGTATTGATAGTTAAAGAGGAGCAAAGGTAAGGTATTGTTAGAAATGGCGGTTAGGGATAGCAGAAAGCTGGAGAGCTGGTAACTGTTTTATTTTACCGCTTCTACTTGGTATCCCTTTTTTCTAAGCAAAGCGATTACGCCTTGGTTACCGCCTAGGTGACCTGCACCCACGGCGAAGAATGTCGATTGGTTTTGCATAAGGATGTCCATTTTAGGAATCCAGTTTTGATTTCGGTTGCCGAGGAGTAGGTTTTCGAAGGCCCCCATACTTTCGGTTTCAGCGATGATTTTTTGCATGCCACTTATATCCTCCGCTTTGTAGAGTGCAACCATTTCTGCTAGTTCATTTCCACCGCTTTGGTTACTCTTTAAGCTTTCGACCAACATTTTGGCTTGGTCTTCGTAGGGTATGGAATCAAAAACAGCCATTTGGAAGTCTGCGGTTTCGAGGCCACCTGATTTGAGGCCTTGTTTTTTAGCGATTTTCCAAAGTTCCATCTCTACAGAGGTCATTTTGGTTTCGCCGTCACTAGAGAGTGGGTTTTCTGTCTCATCACTGCCAAGCATCGTACTGAGGAAGAGCGGTTTGAGTCGTTCAAACATGGAAGAGGGCAGTCCCTTTTCCTCCATTTTTTGTTTAACTAGGGCATAGTCTTCTTCTGAGAGCAGGTTTTTGAGGGTTTTTCCACCTTTCATAAAGGCTTTATTCATGAGGCTAAACTGAGTTCGGAGGCTGGTCATCTCTTTGATATCGATCTCAAAGACAATTTTTTTGGAACGGTTCAAGGCGTTTAGGGTGCCTTGGGAGAAGCTGAGGTCTGCTTTAGGTATGAGGTGGATTGTGCCGAAGAGGTAGGAGGGTTGATTTAGTCCATTCCCAGAGATTCGCCATAGAAGCGACTGGTCAGTTGGGACGATAGTATCTGGGGAGTACTCTAATTTTTTGGACGGATGGCACCCGTATGATAGTAGCCAGAGGCTTAGAAGGGAAAGGATCAGTTTTGATGAGTGCTTCATATTATTTCAGTATTTTTTTTACATTCCACCATCCTTGCTCAATTTCAGCCGTATTTTTTTGGTAGAATTGGATGGCGGGCGTATTCCAGTCGAGCACCTGCCATTTTGTTAATCTGCAATTTCGGTTTTGGGCTTCCTCAATAAAGGCATTATACAATAATTGACCGATACCTTTATTTCGGTAAGGTTCTGTAATTACAAAGTCATCTAGATAGAGTATTTTACCTTTCCAGGAAGAGTAGGCCATAAAGAAAAGAGTCATCCCGACCACTTTTCCGTCTATTTCAGCGACCAGGCCTTCGAAGCGACCATTCTTAAAGTCTTCTAGGTATTCTTGAGGGGTTGTTTCTACTGCTTCCGGTGATTTTTCATAGATGGCCAATTCATACATCAGCTGATGCATGGCATCCATATCCTTTTCGTTGGCTTTTCGGATAAGGACAGGGTTATCGTTCATGGTTTGTGGTTTGTTGTGGTTCGTTTTGTGCGGTGGAGTGCTCATCTAGCGTATCAGTCATACTGGATGACGTTGAAACAGAATCTACCTTTGGGTGTTCATCAAAAAAACGACGTTGGAACAGTAAGATTGTGAAGACGCCTGTGGTAATTGCTGCATCTGCAAAGTTAAAAATGGGGCTAAAGAATAAGAAGCCTTCTCCCGACATGATTGGGAACCAATCGGGAAGGTAGAAAGTGGTGATTGGGAAATAGAACATATCTACGACCTTTCCATGTAAAAAGGTTCCATACCCTGGTATATCAGTGGAAGCGAATTGTGCGGGCGAATGGATAGAGGATTCAGTAAAGAGTAGGCCGTAAAAAGCGGAGTCGATGATATTTCCAAGTGCGCCGGCAGTAATTAAAGAGAGGCTGACCAATAGTCCAGCTGGAGCTTGTAGTTTAATCAAGTGGGCACAATACCAAATCAGTCCACTTACCATCAAAATTCGGAAGATGCTTAGGAGTAATTTGCCATACTCCCAGCCGAACGTAAATCCGAAGGCCATCCCTTCATTTTCTACAAAATGTATTCTGGCCCATTCTTGACCAGCAATTAAGAACCCTCCATCGTATTCAAAATTTAGTTTAATGTAGAATTTGAGTAATTGATCTATTAGAAGAACAGCGAAAATAATCAGGAAAACCAGGTGAGAGCGTTTCATATACTTCTGTATCCTTGAAGAAGGAATATTTATTGATTTATAACGTGGAATTAGCGAATTAGTTGTTTGGGCTGTGATCGGGCAAAGTATCTATGTTGTTGAGGAGTAATTTTTCTTTGTTTTTTGCTACCTGCGCAGACACTAGTATGCTAATTTCATAGAGAACGTAAAGAGGGATTCCGACAATGGTTTGAGACACTACATCTGGAGGGGTAATTATGGCTGCGATGATTAGGAGTACTACCACTGCATGTCGGCGGTATGCCCTCATCGCATTTGGCCCAAGGAGTCCGATTTTAGCTAAGAAATAAGCGATGACAGGCATTTCAAAGATCAAACCAGTTGGCAAGGTGAACATCGTCATATAGGTGACGTAGGAATCCAGAGTAGGCGCAACTTCGAGTCCTTCAAGTGTGTACCCCGCTAGGAAGCTGATGGAGAACGGCGCGATTACAAAATATCCAAACGCAACTCCCATAAAAAACAGCAATGTACAGACCAAGATAACGCCACTAGCGGCTTTTTTTTCGTGGTCATATAAGCCAGGGCTAATGAAACGCCATATTTCCCATAGTAGGTAAGGGAAGGCGCCAATTATTCCCAGCCAAAAAGAGACATATAAGTGTTGCATCAGAACTTCACCTAGTTGTCGGGTGATTAGGTTGAATACAGGTGGCTTGAAGCAGAGGGCGGAGCCTATTCCCATTTTTTCAGAGGCTAGGCAGAGGAGCTTGAACGTTATAAAATCAGGGGATTTGGGTCCGAATATTAATTGCTCAAATACAAAGGTTTTATTAACGAATGCTACTATCCCTACAACAACGATTGCCAATGCGGAGCGGAGAATATGTTTTCTCAGCTCACTGATGTGATCAAAAAAGGACATTTCCCCCTTTTCTTTTTGAAATCTCTCTTCTTCGTGTAACTGGTCGAGCGGCATGATTAGGTTGGAATAGCTGCTAAAATGAAAAAATCAGGTACAAAGGTAAAATCAAAATAACACTTTAATGATTGAATTGCCACAATATAACATTGAACGGCTTGTGATCTATATAACTTTTACTGACCTTTGCGATTAATAGGCACTAGGGTCACTGTCGTATGCACTATTTCATCCAATAACCGATTTACTTATGAATTACCGCTTTTTTTTATTTTTAATGGTGTTAAGCCCCTTTGGCTTGAGTGCACAGCTAGCCAGAGGCCGCTTTACGGAAGCGGGATTCATGTTTGGGACAGCCAATTATTCTGGAGATGTGGCGGAGCGGAATATTGAATGGAAAGAGACTCGCTTAGGTTATGGTTTTCTTGTGCGGCATCATTTTACTCCTTACTTTGCGTTGAGGGCGCATATTTATACTGGTACTATTTCTGGGGATGATGCGAACACCAATAAAGCTACCAGGTCGTATCGATTTAGTGCAGCCATATTTGAAGGAGGGCTTATAGGGGAGTGGACCCCGTTTCCGAAATATAAGATTACGAAGACAGGTATTTTTGTACCTCGAGTACAGCCTTATATATTTGCAGGAGTTGGCTACACCAATGCTCAGCCAAGGGCAGAGTATTATGGGCCAGAGGACAGGAGGAATGAATTTTTAAAAATTCCTCTTCCCGAGGAGGGTCTAAGGACTCGTTTTCTTTTAGCTCCTTTTGGAGCGGGGCTTCGAGCAGATGTAAATGAATATTTTCTTATCGGCTTTGACGGGGGCTTTAGGCCGGTTTTTTCTGATGATTTAGACGGAATGAAAATAAATGGCAATCCTGCCAAGGATGATTGGTACTATTTTTTTGGGCTCACTTTCTCTGTTATTTTAGGTGGAAACCACTAGACTAGTTTCGTTTTGAGCGGGAGTCGACCCCGCCTACGGACACCAATCGATCATAGTTGCCCCCGAAAGGACGGTAATAGGTAAAAACGTTATATACGTTATCAGTTTCGTGCCAATTCCCTTCCTGATCATTGTCTTCTGAAGGTTGAAAGGTATCTGCATTGACGACTAGGAAGGCATAATTATAATAGCCTTGTTTCAGAAGCGGGTTGCAATAGTAAGATTTACTATCGTCGTCGTATTGCATTTTAAACTCAGGTTTTAGCTGCCAGTCGGTCAGAGCACCAAAGACGTAAACGTCCTCGTTTTCAAAGGGTTGATCTTGTTCTAGTATAAAAAGGACATTCGCGTAATCTGTTTGCAGGAAGGACTCCCCAGCGGTTCGATTTTCAATAGTATAGTTGCCATTCAAGTCGTTTACCAGCTCGTAACCAATGGATTCGGAACGATTTTGTTCTGGTTTTAAGTAGACTTGCCAGGTTTGGTTATTTCGTTCAATTTTTTGAATACCTGGTCCGCGGAAGTTATAGGTTCTCATATCGAAGAATCGCCATTCTTTTCCCGCAGGGAATACTATTGAGTCTTGATAGTCAAAGCTCAATTTATTTTTAACGGAAACGAAAGGTCTGGGGGCTATAGGACCGAACACTCGATCCCAGCGCATATTTTGATAAACGTAGGCTTTAACTTCATTTGTTGGATTACTTAAGAGAAATCCATCATGGGACACTTGGAAGTCGATTTCATGATGTGTAAATATTTTTCTAGAGTTCACAACTGGCGATAGTTGGGCGGTTGTTTTCCAAATGTTTTCAGAAACCATAAAACGCCTTACCATTACTGTTTCCTTATCGTTGTCATCATCCATAATGATTAGCAAATAATTACCTGATTTGGTAAATCGCATATTTTGGTTGGGTAAAGTAAGACGGTAGTGTGTATAATCGGTTAGGGTATTGAGAGAGGTAGAAATATCGGTTATTCTATCCTCCATGAAGCCGTCTATGTACTCATTGTTTTGTAGCTGTGAAGGTGTCCAATCGCTGTCACAGTGAATGATGGTATAGAGGAAATTTCGAAGGTCGGTACCTACGCAATCAAATTGGAGGTTAACTCTTCCATTTCTCAATTCGATTACAGGGTAAGGGCTGCCGGGGTTAATTTGGACTGTTTTGATGGTTGGGTCTACGACTCGTTCGTCGGTGATTAGATCTTGTCCACTGGAGAGCAGAGGAGAAATAAGAAGCAGGAGAAGAAGGTGGAAATGGAGTGTCATATTGTGTGTGCGGCTCGAACTGGTCTCTATAGAATGCTTTACAAACGTCGGGAATAATCCTCGCATTATTTTAACTTTGCGAAAAAATAATAAGCTAGTGTTAAAGGCCCTATTTAAGAATGCGATGCAAACGGTTAGTTTGTTGGTGATACTTTGTACCGCTGGCAGCTACATTTCACCGTTTGTTAACCCGGCCTTATTTAGGTGGTTTTCTTATTTCGGGACGGCTTATCCATGGTGGTTGTTGCTGAATGTTGGTTTGGTTGTTTTTTGGTTAACGCAGTTAAACCGATTTGTAATTTACCATATCATTATGATTTTGCTTGGGGCGCCTTATTTTGAGACCTTTTTGGGCTTAAACAGGACGAGTCGAATTCGGGAGCAAGATCAAATAACGATTGTAACGCACAATTTGGGCACTATGTTTAACGGTAAAGGGGGGGTAACAAAGCAGCGGGCGGAGGAGTTAGCAGAACAGTATGCTCAATTTTTAAAAGAGCATGGACAACCTGATATTATTTGTACTCAGGAGACTCAAGGGGTTTTTTACCCAATATTAGGAAAAAAGTTGGGTTATGATCAACGATTTAATTTAAAAAAGGGGACGGTTATATTAAGTCGTTTTCCCATCTTGGCGGGGGGAGATATACCCTTTGGCAGGACGAGCAATTCCACCCTTTGGGCAGACATACGGTTGCCATCGGGCGAGGTTATTCGGGTGTATAATGTTCACTTACAATCGAATAAGGTCACGACAGATGCTACTCGGATTATTGACGGAGACCAGGATTTGGATGCGATTGGCAGGGTTATGGACAAGGTGGGTGATGCTACGTCTACCCGTACGGAGCAAGCGCAGCGATTGCGGGACCATTTATTGTCTGCGAAGCACCCGGTTATTGTCTGTGGAGATTTTAACGATACTCCCAATTCATATGTATACCGAGTGGTGTCGCGCGGGTTATCTGACAGTTTTAAAGAGTCGGGTCAAGGACTGGGTCATACGTTCGCGGGCGCGATTCCTTTTTTGCGGATTGACTACATTTTAATGGATCCTGGATTTAAGGCCACTGGATGTGATGTAGTTCGCGAGCGAAGATGGTCTGATCATTACCCCGTGTTTACACAGTTGGTTACTCCTTAATTACCTGCATCAATCGAATTGGGATATTGGCAGCCAGGAGGCCTTCTTTCATCATAATACGTTGCCCTGGATCGCTTGCGAGAAAAGATGCCAGTCCGAGTCCGAGTCCTGCGCGTCCTTGGCAGTTAATGAGGTGCATACTTCTGCGGAATGGGTATTGTTTGGTGGCGAGGTATGCTTGGTAAGGGCCAAATCCTTCCGCTCCGGGTTGGGGGGCGACATCTACGAGTACGATGTTTTTAAGAAACGATTGTACCCCTTTGTCATCGCTATCAGAAATCCAGTTAGCGCCAATTATCCCGATAGCTCCTTTGTTTTTAGCCACGTAATCAATCACCTCGGAGTTGGTTTTTACAGCGGATGCAGAATTAGGTAGGGCTGCTCCTCCGGCGATACTGTCTCTGCAATAGCGCACGTTGGAAGAATTGGCGTTATCGAAGACAATGGTAATATTTCCTTGGCGGGACTGCGGGTTGATTTGTTTCCATGAAGTGATTTCGCCGGTCATAATACCTTTTATTTGATCGACGGTTAGGACGGAGTCTTTGTTAGCAGGATTGATAATAAATGCGACGGCATCATGTGCAATGAGCGTCATTTTAGGTACGATTCCCTTTTTTTTGTAGTACGCTAATTCTTGTTCTTTTAAGGAACGGGGGATGATAATTACTTCGACGGAATCATTGAGTAAAGCGTTTACTGCTTCAGATTCTGGAACGTATCGCGCGTTTATTTTTGCTCGACCATAAATTGTATCGAATACATCTATCACACTTGTGATTACAGGTTCATAGCCTTCATCTACCATGATAGATATTTCTCCGAAGGTTGGACCATCCACCTCTTTACCGTCAGGCCGTTTTTGTTCACAGCCGGAGCCGATTAGTAAGGTGCTTAATAAGAGCGTTAGGTATTTCATGACGATTTAGTTTTTTATATGGTCAGCGTACAAGCGCCAGCCTCGGTAGCCGGCATAAACTAGGAGCAGGCTTCCGAAGATGGTTCGGTATTCGGAGGGGATTTTATATAAAAAGTCTGGACGCGAAAGGATGTACCCACCGAGTCCGGCGTACATAGAGATCATTGCACCGCCCATTATGAGAAGGGGCAATTTAGTGCGGCGGCGAATGCGATCGTTAGAAAAAGTCATTTTAATGAATTTGATACAAAGGTAAGGAAAGGTCTGAATATACAGGATAGATGTTGAGATGGATTGAATTGGTGTGTAGTGGGGAATAAAAAGCGCCCCTGTCCGGGTTGGACAGGGGCGCGATGACAATCAATTTAAATAAAAGTGGTTTTAGGTTATTAGAGTGACCACCACATTTTATTTCCGAACAAGCCGGTTGCATCGATGCTTTGGGCAGCGATTGCTGCTTCCAAGTTAGCTTTGTTGTTACCAGTTTCGCTGGTTGGGTAAGCAAAACGGCGAGGTACTCCTTGCCCTGGGAAGGCTGACCTTGGCACTTCCACTACCGTTGCGGGTTGACCTGTGCGGCGGAATTCGGAGAATGCTTCGCATCCATCGCCGAATAGTGCGATCCACTTTTGGGTAGCTACTGCTTTTGCAGGTGAAGCGTCGTATTCAGACCCTTTTGCTGCCAAGAAGGTGTCATCAGCGGATACTCCGTTTTGTGCGCAAGAAGCTGACAATGCATTTAAATAGTGTTGTTTGCTATTTTGTGCTTCTGCCATAATGAACAATACTTCTGGGTAAGTCATCAGATAAGAGGGAGCGGATGGATCATCCCGGAAAGCCTTACCGATTTGGGATACAGCAGAGAAAGGGCTTGGCTCTACAGTTCCATTAGGTTGCCCTACATAAGCACCGGCATTGTTTACCTCAGCGTAAACAGAAAGCCGTGGGTCACCAGTCATTAGATCTACCAACGTTTTGGAAACGGCATGATCGTTACGGCCATCATTTGCCTTGTTGCTGTAGATAGGATTAGAGTTAACGGTAGCATCTGGGTAAGTGATGTAAGCATTTTCGCTATTATCTGCTATTAAAGCGGACGGATCACTTAATAGTGCTTGCAATTCAGATGCGAACTCGCTGCTTTTGTGTTTTGCACGATTAAGCAAGCGTGCGCGAAGAGAGTTGGCAAACTTTTTCCATTTTGAAGCATCTCCTTGGTAGATGATATCACCTGCACCCAAGTCATCTCCACCTGCGTTGAACATAGCGGCTGCTGCTTTTAGCTGTGCGTTTAAGTCGGCATAGATAGCAGATTGTTCATCGTATTTAGGGTTAAAATTGGACGTACTTAGTGCTTCTGAGTATGGCACATTTCCCCACATATCGGTAATGATTGCGAAGTAAAATGCCTTCATGGTCATAGCTGCTGCTCTGATATTGCTTGGATTCGGTGCGGTTTGTAGGATAGATTCCAAATCTGCAAGAGGCCCAGCATAGAGTCCATCCCAGTGGCCAGTTAAAGCGTCTGGGCGATATTCATACCAATCTTCATCGATATATTGGATTTTGGCATAGTGTTGAGCCCACAATCCTGCATACGTCATATTGAAGCTAGCTCCGTGGGTACGACGAACACCTTGGGAAATAGAGGAGAGTAAGATATTGCTCAGTGGAACTTCCTCTGGGCGATTTGGGTTGGTGTTGATTTCATCGAAATCTTTCTCACAGCCGCTTGAGAAGACTACGGCCAGGAGTAGAATCCAGATTTTTATATTTTTCATAATTAAATTTGTTTTAAATGAATTGAAGTTGGGCAAAGATTAGAAGCTTGCATTCAAAGAGACCCCCATTGTACGAGCGGACGGCAATTGACCGAATTCGATACCCTGCATGGCGTTGCTGCTATCGAAAGCCGTTTCAGGATCCACGTGAGGTACGTTTGATTTAAGCAACGCCAGGTTTCTTCCATAAGCCGACAGGCGGAGGCTATTAATTTTGCTATTGCCGAGCCATGATTTTGGAAGGTTGTAGCCTAGGGTTACTTCGCGTAATTTGATGAAAGAAGCGTCAAAGACACCACGATCGTGACGACGGTTGTAGAAATCAGCGTTCCATGTTTCGGCATCTAGTAGAGTTGTGTTTGGCGAGTAGGTTCCATCACCGTTAGCAACTACTCCACCGAAGTTGTAGCCGTTCAATACCTGATCCAAGTTGTCACGGCCTTCCAATGACTCTTCAAGAACACCTGCATAGCGACCGAAGATATAGGTCATAGAGAACAAATCGGAACCTTGGCGCATGTCGATAAGGGCGCTCAAGGAAAGGTTTTTCCATGTGAAGGTGTTGCGGATACCACCTACCCAGTCTGGCGTAATAGTACCTAAAACGAAGTTGGTATTATTGCCGGTTGCGTCAACATCTTGAATTGGGCGGCCATTTGCCCCAACTATGATTTGTCCATCAGGAGCACGCTTTACACGACGACCTACAAGAACACCATAAGGCTCTCCTTCTCTAGCTACGAGGCGTAGACCCCAGTTCGTGTTCAAGGTAATTTCTGAAACGCCTTCTGGAAGGTCTTCTACCATAGAACGGTTTCTAGCCCAGTTCAAATCGATATCCCAGTTGAAGTCTTTCGACTTAATTGGAGTTAGGCCCAACTGTACTTCGACGCCATTATTATTAATGGTTCCTGCGTTAGCAAAACGGCTCGTGTAACCAGTTGTAGAGGATACGTTAAGTGGGATAATTTGATCAATATTATCCGTATTGTAATACGTCACATCCAAGCGAACGCGGTTTTTGAAGGCGGCAACTTCGATACCAGCTTCAATAGAGTTGGCGCGTTCAGGCTTCAGGGCATTATTGGGAAGTGATCCTGGCAAGGTGTAAGAAGGAACACCGCCCCATGGGTTGTTCGGTGCAAAAATTGGTGACAACCGGTATGGATCTGTATCTTTACCCGCTTGAGCAAATCCACCACGCACCTTCAAAAGGTCTACTCCAGGAATTTTTATTTTCTCGGTCAACACTACACTCATATTCACCGCAGGATAGAAGTAGCTGCGATTTTCTGCTGGGAGAGTTGAGGACCAGTCATTACGCGCAGAAGCGTCCAGGTAAATGAAGTTATAGAAGCCCAGCGATACGCTACCAAGTACAGAGTTAACACGCAATGAATTGGTGAACTGATTAACATTGATCGCGCCATCAGCGTTGGAGTAGTTAAATAAACCTGGGACAACCAGTGCAGTTGCGGTAAGTTCATTGCCTTGGAAGCGGGTGTCACGGCGGACAGCTCCTAGGGTAGCGTTGATGGAGAATGCGTCAGAAAAATACTTGTTAGCAGTCAACAAGAAATCGCTGTTTGTTTCTTGAAACAGGTAGTTATTAGTTTGGAGTTGACCATTTGGATAGTCAGTTGTTTCTTTTTCGAACCGGATTTCTCGGTTGTCGCTGTAGTAATCAGTACCAACGCGGCCCATAAAATTCAACCAAGGTAAAATTTTATAGTTAAGGGCTGCATAGCCGTTGACACGGTCACGGCGTTGTGGTTTGGTATTGTTGTAGAGGGTAAAGAAAGGGTTGTTCTGGTAGTTGTGGTTCCAGTTAACGATATTCCCCTGTTCATCCCGCTGATCATAATTGGCGCGGAGGTATTCCCAATCAACTTGGCGTCCTGCCCAGATCGTCTGTTGGATAATATTATCTCCTGCATAACCAACGCCGGGGCGGTTATCGGAGCGCATAGCAGTGTAGGTAACATTACCATCAAGGGACAGTTTTTCGCTCATTTTCATTCCGAAGCCCAAGTTGAAGGTATTACGCTTCAGCTCTGTATTGGGCACCATTCCCTTTTGATCGAAATTGGTGAAAGAGAAACGAGCATTCGCATTATCACCAGCAGCGGTGATAGCAACGCTGTTAGTGAGGTTGATACCTGTATCGAAGATGCTTTTTACGTTATCTGGTTGAGCTACCCATGGTTGGTTTTTACCGGTGAACTGGTCGAAGGTAGCGCCTTCTCCTGCTTCATCCGTTTCACCATCACCGTCATTATCGATACCATCAGCAGCGCTAATAGTTTGATCGAAGGCGGGTCCCCAGCTTTCATCCACACCATCCCACAAGCCATTGCCAGTTCCATCTACGTAATTGAATTGGAATCCGAGGCCTTGGCCATATTTGTTCTGGTAGTTAGGGAGTCTGAAAGGGGTTGAAAAGCCAATATCCCCGGTATAGTTTACACCGAGTCCTTTTTTAGCGCCTTTGCCGGTTTTGGTAGTAATAAGGATTACACCATTTGCTCCACGAGAGCCGTAGAGTGCGGAAGCGTTTGGTCCTTTAAGGACTGAAATTTTTTCGATATCATCCGGGTTGATATCTTGGATAGCGTTACCGAAGTCTACACCACCGAATTGGGAGTTTCCAGCGCCTTGTGAGCGGTTATCCATTGGGATACCATTTACCACAAACAGCGGTTGGTTGTCGCCTGTGATAGAAGTATTACCGCGGATAACGATACGAGAGGAGGCTCCAACGTTACCAGAGGAGTTCACTACATTCACCCCGGCAATTTTTCCGGAAAGTGAATTAACGAGGTTTGCATCCCGGGCTTGGGTTAGCTGGCTTCCATCTAATTGTTGAACAGCATAAGCCAAGGATTTTTCTTCTCTAGAGATACCTAACGCTGCAATTACTGTTTCAGAGAGCTGAACACCGCTGCTCATGACCACATTAATTACATTGGATGCACCAAGTGTTACTTCTTGTGTTTCATAACCAGTGTAAGTAAAGGTAAGTACTTCACCATCTTTTGCAACGGTGATGGAGTATTTACCTGCAACGTCTGTGAGGGTGCCATTGCTCCCCCCTTTAACGCGAACGGTGGCACCAGCCAGCGCTTCGCCATCATCGCCAGTAACAGTGCCGACAATTGTGCGCTGCGCAATTGCCATGCCTACTGTAACAAGCAGCATGCATAGTGTAAATAAAATACGCTTCATACAAAATTTAATTTGGTAAGATAATTATAAGTGAATAAAATTTAAAATATAAGTTGGAAAACAATGGTGTGAGGGCGATGTCTTTTTTGTAATAAAAGTGGGTTAATTATAGGATTGTAGAGAAAAATTGCAAGAAAGTTGCTTGCAGCAGAAGGTATTATTT
>CANHDG010000051.1 GCA_947459365.1 Saprospirales bacterium | reverse complement strand
TATTGATCTCTTGGGCAGTAGCTAAATCCACGGTGCTGTTGCAGATAAATATGCCGCCAAAGGCAGAAACCGGATCACAGGCGAGCGCAGCTTCCCAGGCTTCTTTAAGGGTGTGGCGGCGGGCTACGCCACAGGCATTGGTATGTTTGAGGATGGCAAAACAGGGTTTGCCAACTTGAAACTCACGCATCAGTTGTACTGCTGCATCAATGTCAACTAAGTTATTGTAGGAGATCGCTTTTCCACCAAATTTATCAAAAATGGTGTCAAAATCGCCAAAAAACACCCCAGCTTGATGAGGGTTCTCTCCGTAACGCAGGATGTCTGAGCGGTGAATGGAATACTTGAACGAAATATCCGTGGTGCCTTCGTTGAACCAATTGAAGATGGCTATATCGTAATTGGAGGTTGCCTTGAACGCCCTTCTGGCCAATTCTCTCCGATCCGCCTCCGTCAAAGCACCATTTCCAGCATTGAGCTGGTCCAAAAACAACTTGTACTCCTCTTTGGAAGCTACGATAGCAACATCTTTATAGTTTTTCGCTGCGGCACGAATAAGGGACACTCCTCCAATATCAATTTTTTCAATTATCTCGCGCTCATCGTGGGTAGCGGCTACCGTTTCTTCAAAAGGATACAAATCCACAATTACAAGATCAATCACAGGAATTTGGTACTGCTCAAGTTGAGTGAGATGCTGTTCCTCCCTCCTTGCCAAGATTCCTCCAAAAATGGAGGGGTGAAGTGTTTTAACCCTTCCATCCAAAATACTTGGATAGCCTGTAAGGCTTTCAACCGCAGTAACCGGGATGCCTTTTTTTTCAATATACGATTGAGTACCACCTGTGCTGTAAAGTTGTACCCCTAATTCATGCAATCGGTGGAGAATAGGGTCAATACCGTCTTTGGAATAGACAGAAATCAATGCGGAACGAATCATTCTAGGTTGTTGTATGATGCATCAATAGGATGCAGTATGGTAAATAGTTGCAGGTTGGCGCTTGGATGTCTCCAAGGGAACATAAGAAGGGCGCAAAATTACTGGTATTACCTGCCACAGACAAGCAAAAGACGAAGATTGTGGAAAGGGAATAAGAAAACGCTGCGTTGGATAAACCGATTGTTTATTTCCTGTGGGTATTTTCTGTTTTGAACGTATTTACAAGCTGATCAAGGGCTTCCAAGGTCGCCTTACGTTGTTCTTTTTTCTGCAAGACTGTTGGTGGTGCCACCCGTTCGGTACAGTCTAGTTGGGAGCAGCGTTCACAAGTAACGTTTACATTTTCCCTGGGGATACTGGGGTCTTCTAAAAACCGTAGGGTTTCTTTGGAGGAATCGTCCAGCAGAATCCCTAGGAATACACTGGATCGTTTGGTAGTCAAAGTACCTTGCTCCGCAACGGAAATACACAAGTATTCTTCTCCACTATCGATAAAGGTGGCGCGTTGTAGGCCGCTAAAAAGGGCTGGCGGGTTTTCCTGTTGCTTCATTTCTTCCAATTGCCGAATGGCTAACCAGCGTCTGCAATAGTGTTCGTTTAGTCCAGAGGCATGCGGCTGGTGTCGGCGATTCAGTTGCAGTTCTTTTTCCATTTCATAACGGAAGCTGGAAGGGTGGTATGCTATCCGAAAGAAGAAGATTTTATGAAGATCAAAGGCTGGGGAGAGTACATTAAACCGTTGAAAAAGCACCGAGGGCCGAACATTTAGTTGTTGGAGTAATGATAAAAATGCATTTTCATCCCATCTCGTTTGTTCAAAAAGTTGTTTTAATTGCTCGGTGAAATATTCACGGTTAATTAGAAGGCAAACAGCAAAATAGGCAGCTTTAAAGTTATTGAGCACTTCTTCAAAGGAGGTAACTTTCAGCAGACTGGAGGTGATGGGTCGTTCTTTTAGTTGTAAGGCATTGAACCCAATTTCTTTCGCGAGTTGAAACAACCGTTGTTGCTCTGTCAATTCTGGACGAAGCAATAGCACGCGTTCGCTTGATAAGTAAATCGATCGGAGTTGGGAGAGTTCAGCGATAGCATCAAAGCCGTCTGATTGAATACGGTACCCATATAGACTACACAGAAGTTGGGCCAGTTGATCGGAATTAATTCCGGGATGTGCTGGCAGCTGGTGTTCCACAACAAAGGCAGTTGCAGCCTGCTCCAGGTCTTCAAAATAGTTAAAATGCAGCTCCTGGTATGCTCTAAGGGAAGCTAGAAAAAAGTGCTCGTCCCGGAGGGAATAATTTCGAGCCAGGTCTAGTAAGGCAGAAATGAAGGCATTGACTCGGTCGGGTGCTTTGGCAATAATCTCCACCACTTCTTGTAATTGGATGCCGAACAAATCCAATGGCAATTCATTTAGGAAATTGGATTGGAGCAACTCTCCGAGCGGAGCGTATTGTTTGGTTAATCGAGGATGAATTAAGACCTGCTCCTCCACCCCAAATGCCTTGGCAAGTTTTTGCCTGTTTTCCGGTTTGGGGTACTTTTTCCCTTTCTCAATTTCATTCAGGTAGGAAACAGAAATACCGGAGTGCCTGCTTAATTCATCAAAATTCCAACCTTTTTCCTGTCGGTATTGCCTTATTTTAAGGCCAAAGATCATCCGATCTTGAACACTTGCCATTTTGGAATTCGGCGATTTAAAACCTTGGGCAGGTAACCTTGGAGCGGCGCTTTTCCGGATGGAAATAAGTGAGGGATAGCTCGAATGCACCCCTTGAATTATTTACGCTCGCTAACGAAGAAACCGTCAGGTCATAGCTAGCACCGATCATCCAACGATTGCGCTCAATCATGGCGACGATGGTAAGAGCGTCCGCATGAATTCCCTTATCCAATTTGTTTCCTAGACGGAGCCAAGCCCCTGCTCGGAGAGCTAGCTCGTCCAGGTCATTGTTGGAGTACCGGACGTTCATCCCGAAATCCGTTTCAAAAGCAGGTCCTTGCTTCATGACTTGTACTCCAGGGAGCAGACTAAACACGTCTGAAAGTGGGAGCTGACCTCCAAAATGACCCGACCAGCGGCGATACAGCGTGAATTGGTTGGTCTCCATCATGGAGATTTTGGGCTCGTTGAGATGATGCCCAGCAGCACCCAAATAAAAGAATCCTCCATTCTCAAGGACGGCATACCACATCAGGCCGGCATTAAAATCAGAAAAAAGAGGGGTGTTCCCGTTACCGAAATTTTCTCCAGAGCCAGCATTAAAATCGGGTTGTTCGGTGCCATTATCAAATTGCCGGCTGAACCAAAGTCGTCCCCAGTCAATAGAATGTTGACCGAATCCATATTGCGCCCCAGCGGACAAGTAATGCTCTGTTTTGTTTCGCCCTCCGGAAAGCTGTTTTAGGAAAGCAAAGCCGAGGTGAATTTTATTTTGTTGGTAGCGAGCGGTTCCTGCCTCGTCATGCATGGCACCGATGCCAAAGGCCATGTAGTCATCCGAAGCGGTGGCGCGACGGTATTCTCCTGATACGGAGTACGTGCGGAATGGGGTATTATTCAGAATACTATTCCACTGATCCCGATAATTTACGGTGGTGCGCCACTCCCCATTAAAAACGCCTGTCATTGCAGGGTTCAGGTTGTAGGGAGAAGCGTAGTACTGTGAAAAACGGGGATCCTGAGCAGCAAGCCTTTGAGAGGAGCAAAGAACTAGGGCTAGGAAAGTGAGTGTAAACAGTTTTTGCATCGGAAACGGATTAGATGTGCCGACAAAAGTAAGGGAAGCCCGGGATAATTCTATTTTTCTAGCCAAACTTTTTGGAACTGCTCCAAATCTAGTTTTTGGAAAAAACAAATGGGGTGGAGTTGGAGTTCCACCCCATTTGGTAAGGTAATAGGTGATCGTCAATTATTTTTTCTTTCGATAAACCATCTTCATTTCTTCGATAAGGTGCCCGGCACCCGCATATTTATCGATAATGAACAAGATGTACCGGATATCTACCATGATGTTCCGACAAATCGCCGCATCGTAATAAACATCGCTCATAGTTCCCTCCCATACGCGGTCGAAATTCAGTCCAATGAGGTTTCCTTTTGCATCCAGTGCTGGTGAACCGGAGTTGCCCCCTGTTGTATGGTTGGATCCCAGGAAAGCGACTGGCAATTTACCATTTTTGGCGGCATAGGGACCATAATTCTTGGCCTCGTAGAGTTCCCTGAGTTTTTGAGGGACATCAAACTCATAATCTCCCGGGATGAATTTTTCAATTACCCCGTCGAGGTAGGTCCGAGAGTCATAATGGATGCCATCTTTCGGCTGGAACCCTTTGACCTGTCCATAAGTCAAGCGGAGGGTACTGTTTGCATCAGGGAAAAACTTTTTCTCTTTAAACACCTCCATTTGTGCGGCCATGTATTGGCGCTGCATGGCATTAATTACAGGTTGTATCTCCCTAATTTTAGGGGCAACTTTTGAATCATAATCGGTGAAGACCGCATTCCAGAACACCACAGCTGGGTCTTTTTCAAGCGCCTGAGCCAGCTCCCCTGGAGTTTTTTCAAAAAGTTCAAACAACTGGTTCTGATTGGCCAAGAGGCTGTTTTGGAAAAGGTAACGTGCAAAAGCAGCCGCGTTCCCATGTGCCTGGATTGCTTCTCGGGTGGTTTTTCCGCCCCAATCATCGGGTGTTTTGGATGCGTACAAGTCGACCAAGGCGGCAAATACCTCCTCGTCAACGGCTGGTTTGTAATCTTTGAAAAAGTCAGCGAGTTGTGCTTTGTTACTGCTAATTTTGGAAGCAAAGCCAGGAGTGCCTTGTTCCTTATACGATTTTATCCAAGAATTAAGACCAGCGACTTGGGCCATTATTTCGCAATTTCGGACAAATACCTCCATAAAATAGTCGCGAGTAACGGCATACGGTTCCAGCTCCTTGTAATGGGCCTCCATTCGGCTAAGCAGATTACCGTATTTATAGTTCCAGTCGAGGTTGTTTTTAACCCGGGACGTAAATTCTTCTTCCTGGCTTCGCTTCTTATCTGCTGCTTTGTAGGTTGTAAGACCTTGGGATTCGCCAATCCATTTTTTCCACGCATTGGCCATTCTAGCTTGTTTAGCCACGTAGGCAATTTTGACGGAAGGATCTTTTCGCATGTGAGCATCCAAGATTTTGAGGGCTTTATCTCGCACCTCGATTCTTGCTGGATTTAATTTTTGAGCGATTTGATCTACTGCAAAGGAAGGAAGGTATTCTGTGGTTCTGCCTGGGAAACCATAAACCATTGTAAAATCTCCCTCTTCTGCGCCATCTGCCGCGATTGGTAGAAAATGCCTTGGCGCGAGTGGAATATTGTTGGCGGAATAGGGGGCAGGCATACTGTCAGGGCCCATATAAACTCGGAAAAGGGAGAAATCACCAGTATGTCTTGGCCAAACCCAGTTGTCCGTATCGGAACCAAACTTGCCGATACTACTAGGTGGGGTCCCAACTAACCGAACATCCTTATAGGTTACCGTCACATACATGTAGTATTTATTGCCTTCGTAAAAAGGACGGATAAGCAATTCCTCCCCCTTTTTCAGGCGAGTATTTTGTTTTAACTCTTTAATGTTTTGGTCAATCATAGATTGCCGTTCCCGCTCGGCCATATCGGGAGCGATCCCCTTTAGAACAGAGACGGTTACCTCCTCCATTCGTCGGATGAATAAGGCAGTTACCCCTTCTGCAGGCAATTCTTTGTCCATCGAGCTGGCCCAAAAACCATTGTCAACGTAGTTGTTTTCCAAACTGGAAAGCTGTTGAATTGCATCGAATCCACAGTGGTGGTTGGTGAGTAGCAGTCCCTTCGGAGAAATTATTTCACCCGTACAGCCCCCATCAAACTGGCAGATTGCATCCATGATGCTGGCATTTTCGGGGTGGTAAATATCATCCGCTTTAATTTTTAGGCCGAGGGCCTTCATTTCCTTCTCGTTTTGTCGCTTAAGGTCCATTGGCAACCACATGCCGCCCTGAGCGGGAAGGAGCATGGGAAGGTACAAAAACAGAAGTAGCAGCAATCTAGTCATGGTCGTTCAATTTGTTATTAATCGTGCAGCAAATATACCTCGAAATGAAAAGAATCATACCTATTATCTGTGACTTGGGCTTCTTCAAACACCTGAAAGAGGGCTTTTCTCCGTTCATCCGTTTCCTCCTTTAAGAATGCTTCACTGTGGTGAATGATCAGTGCTGCCTTTTGATAGGTTGGTGGAAGTTGAGAAAGATCCGTCAAACAATCATACAAAGCATCCAGGTTGGGTTGAAAATAATCCGGAAATTGGAACCGAACCGATAACTCATGGTACAGCTGTTCTAAGCTGGGGATCTGGCGTCCGTCAAGAATTACCCTGAAGGTGTGGTCATTAAACACCGGTAATAAAAGTCGATAAGGAAAATGCATTTTACTTGAGTTGAGTAAACGAATTGTAATGATCGGAGGTAAACCAGGCGCTCTTGTCGGACCCGGTCACCAGCCGCTCTGGGCCCCTGTTTTTACCGGGCATTTTTGGGTGAACATCCCATTCGCGGTAGCGAATCCGTTTGCCATCAGACCCAGTTTGGGGAAGTCTTTTTTCCCGATTCTCGAAGGTTCGTCCTCCAACATAGCCTTCTGGGGCTTTTTGGTAGGTTTCCACGTACTTCAGGGTTTGAACTACATACTCCGGGATGTCAATCTGCTGGTTGGTAGATTGTATTATACCCAGAGAGGGTTCGCGCGAGGAATCCTTGCAGCCGCTTAGCGCAAGAAAGAAGAAGAAAAGAAACGAATAAAACGTTGTGTACCGCATGTCAATGGGCAAATATACATACTAAAAGAGAGTACTAAGCCTTGCGTTGGCATTTTGGGTTGGAGTGGTTTGCTCTTTTTTTACTTTTAATAAATATTATTGGGTGTGCGATTTAATTTCAGAAAGTTATCTCTACATTTGCCTTGTACTTTTCCACAAAAATTATTTTTCTTGCTCAACATGAAAAGATTAATTACACTAATGCTACTTGCTGGTTTGTATGTTCAGGTTTCTGCTCAGCTCCCAGCCAATTCCATCGCCCCGGACTTTACGGCTACGGATATTAACGGTGTTCAGTACCACTTGTACGACATTATTGAACAGGGAAAGCCTGTGATTATGGACGTTTCTGCCACTTGGTGTGGTCCATGCTGGAGCTACCACAATGCGCACCACCTCAAAACAGTTTACGAGCAATACGGTCCAAATGGCACCAACGAGCTGATGGTTATGTTCGTGGAAGGGGATAACAACACAAGCCTAGAGTGCCTTTATGGAACTGCTGGTTGTGTAGGTGGCACCCAAGGAAACTGGGTAGATGGAACTCCTTATCCTATTTTTAATAATGGTTCCATTGCTCAGGCATACGAAATCGCTTATTACCCAACTGTTTATTTGATCTGCCCAAATCACTTGGTAAAAGAGATTGGTCAGCAAAATGCAGCTGCATTGAAGGCCTCTGCAGATGCTTGCCCTGATCCAGTACAAGGCGTCAACATCAACGCGATCACTTTTGGAACTGACTATCAATACGGCCGTATCTGCGGAACGCAAGTAGTAACTCCTTCCTACTTAGTGTTGAATGGAGGTACTGAAACCTTGACTTCTGTTGTGATTGAGTTGAAGGTGAATGGTCAAACAGTTCAGACATTGGATTATACAGAGCCTATTGCTTCATTTATGCCTCGCATGATTGAGTTTGCACCGATTGAGGTTACTGGATCTGCTATCATTCGTGCAACGATTAAGAGCTTGAATGGTACAGACTTGGCTACTCCGATTGTGAAGCAAAAGACTTACCAAAAAGCAAAAAGCACTTTAACAAAGGAATTAACACTTGAGTTAAAGACTGACGGATATGCAGTAGAAACGTACTGGGAACTAATTGATGACCAAGGTAACGTGTATGCTTACGGCGGCAATGAAAATGTAGGTCCAAATGGTGCGAGCACTGGTACACCAACTGCTGGCCCAGGTACTTATTCCAACAACACTGTAATCACAGAAACAGTAGAAGTTCCAGCAAATGGCTGTTACTTCCTCCACATGGTGGATGCTTATGGTGACGGTATGTGTGATGGCACTAATGTTGGCTCTTACAAACTGTTTGAGACTGCTAATCCGGCAAATATCCTGACACAGGGTGGCTGTGACTTCGCAGATGCATTTGATATCTTTGGTGCAGAAGGCATCGTTGGTGTAAACGATTTGATCCAAGAGGGTTCTTTCCGAGTATTCCCAAATCCTGCAAAAGACATTCTTCGTTTAGAATTCAGTCTTCAAAATGCAGCTGATGTACAGATTACAGTGACAAATACCTTGGGTCAGGTGATTCGTACATTGGGTACCTTTGAGTGTGTTGCTGGATCTAACTTCCAGTCCATCCCAACGGCTGACTTGGCTTCTGGCATGTACATTGTGAACCTACGCACAGCAGAAGGAACGGTTTCTCGCACGTTCTCTGTAAAGCAATAAGATAGTTCATTTCAAAAAAATAGCCGTCAGAATTCAACTTCTGACGGCTATTTTTTTTGCTTTTCAAAGCGGAGTGCGTGAAAAACCAATTATGTACCCCTTTTTATTCGTTTTGTGAAATCGTAATTTGAGATAATTGATTGGGGATATTTATTGCTTTACTAAACGGGATTTTAGTTTTAAAGATGCACATTCTCGGTTTTTTATTGGAGTACTTCTATTACACTTTTCTTGCTGCAATTCTTCTTTTAATAAGCAATCAAAAAGTCTTTAAATACTTTTTCTGGGTGTTGCGGAGCCGTAGTTTTTCTCATTTCTTGTAGTTTGTTTTTGAATGGTTTACCAAAAATAGATACTCACTCCAAACTGCTTACTGAGTTGAACGCAATGGATTCCTATTTTCATTTTTCATCTTCATTTTCCTTGTCAATCGGGCCAAGGAGTATTTTTTTACATAAGCTACGTCCAACTCAAACGTTTCAGCAAGAACATCGATGGGAAGATGAGGATTCTTTTTTGAGAAAGAAACCAACATTTTTTGGACAGTTTGATGCACGCCTTGTTCGAAACCAATTTCAAAACCTTGTTTGAAACCTTGTTTGAAACCTATTTCGAAACCTTGTTTGAAACCTTGATTTATCCCACTTTGCGTTTCTTGCTGCAATTCTTCTTTTAAATAAGCAATCACGAAATCTTTAAAGACTTTTTCTGGGTGTTTCGGAGCGGTTGATTTTCTCATTTCTGATAGTGTTTTTTTGAAGAATATTTTAAATTGATGTTTACTCCGAATAACTTAATAAAAATTGAGTACTATCTCTCTTTAGTGAATTCATCTTTGTCTTTGATATGGATGTTTTTGAGTATTTTTTTGACTAAGTCTACGTCCAACTCAAAAGTTTCCGCAATTACATCGATTGGTAAATTCGGGTTCTTTATGGAAAAAGAAACCAACATCTTTTGGACAGTTTGATGCACGCCTTTTTCTATACCATATTGCCTTTCTTGCTGCAATTCTTCTTTTAAATAAGCAATCACGAAGTCTTTAAATACTTTTTCGGGGTGTTTTGGAGCCGTAGTTTTTCTCATTTCTTGTAGTTTGTTTTTGAATGGTTCAGAAATATTGATAAGATATTGTACGGTGAGTTGAATGAAATGAGCTTTCTTTTTATTTTGTTTGGAAGTTGCTGCAAAATTAATGAAATCATCCCAAAGGTATTCACAAATTTGATGGTGTCGGCCGTACTTGAGGGTCTTAAAAAATAATCGGAGAAATGGAGGGTTCAACTCACCTAATTCCATTTCTGACATAACAAATAGATCTATTTCTATATAATCAAATTGAGGTATAAACTTCAAAAAATGGGTTGGAAGGCCCGGGAAAAGTGCAATTGGTTCATGAGTACTTAGCTTTTTTTTGCCGTGATAAAGAACTATCGGAATGATTAGTTTGAAGGCGGTTTGAGTTTGTAAACTACTCCTCCAGGAATTGGTAATGTACCGATTGAGCTGCTCCCTCAAATGTCCCAAGACTGGATTTTGGCTCTTATATTCTACTAAAAATACAAACGTGGGCAGTCCCTCCTTTGGATTTTGGTAGAAGTAACAGATATCTAAGTAATGCTGCTTGAGCTGAGCATCGATAAAGCTATCGGTCGCACGACTCAAGCAATTACTGGTTAGAGTGGGAAACCTGATTTTACTTAAGGCAAATTTGAAAAAATGCAGTGCTAATTCTGGATGCTGCAGAATTCCCTTCACGTATAGATCGTGCGGGGTAGGTAGAATAGACTTTGATCGGCGCACACGCGGCTGCTTGACCATCACTAAAACAATTACAATACGGTAGAAAACCTAAAGCTACTTCGTTCTTAGGAGAAATCAACTGTAAATTGTGCCATTTTTTTGGTGTCTTTAACAATTGGGCCTCCGATAAAAGTCATTAGTATCGGAGTAGATGCCATGCAAAAGCGATCCGGTTGTTCCATTTCGCCATATCGCAGACCAACTCTTTTCTGCTAAATTGATGTACATCAAATCGGTTCCCACTTTGATGTTGTAGGCGGATCAGTCGTTTCAAAGCAACTTTCCCTAAAGCATAGCCGATGACTAAAAAGGCAATTATTTTGCGTTTTGCAGAGCGTTTTGAATCTAAATCCTGCACCTCCTCCACCAGTGTTTGAAATACCCGATCATATACGGGTTCGAGTTGATCCGTTTCTGCTAACCTGGTTACCACAGTCGAAATTCCAGCTTCTCTATCTTTCCAAACGTCGAAGAGATCATTCAGTAACTGTGCAAAGGCTCCTAAAGCTATACTACAGCGTTTCATACCGGCCCCCCCCACCTGTTCGGTGATTACATGCCAGCCTAATACCACCGAACTGCTTCCTTTTTGAATCATTAAATCCCAAAGTTCATACTCTTCTAATTGCCCGTTTTTTTGCGCTCTACTTTGGAGTTGGGCAATGGCAACCGCTTGCCATTGTGGACTCCAACTAAAGCCAGCATTTGAAAATAGGAATGCAGAAGCATCCGCTGGAGTCTGAATAATAACTGGTGGTGTTGATAAAAAAGTGGGTAAATCGTCAAAGTTGTCCTCCGTTTCATCTGTCCAATCATCAAAATAAGGAGTCAATGTTGCTAGAGCAGTGGACCTATCCTTTGCCTGAGGAGAAAGTGATTTGGCAGTAAGTACCTCAAATAAATATTCAAAAATTAAAAAGATTCCCAAGTAGGTCTTTAACCTGTTCGATTGCCTTGTTAATTCGGCTGGAAAAAAATCCAAGTATAAGCTCTTCTGTTTTGTTTCCCTGACAGGGAGATGCTTCTTAATGTAGAAAAGCAGTCCGGTGAGCACTTGCAAGGTGGCAAAATAACGCCTGATTCGAGCAATCCTTCCCAATAACGTAGTAATTTTAAGTGCGCTTTTGCCAGATAATTTCCTCCGTCCCTGTCTGCTTGGAAAGATGGCGGGCCAGGACAAAGAAAAAATCGGAAAGGCGGTTCAGATACTGCAAAACAATACCCTCCACCGGGCTGAGGTGGTGTAACCGAATAACAGCCCTTTCCGCTCGGCGGCATACGGTCCGACAAATATGAGCGGCAGATACCACAGGGTGCCCCCCAGGTAGGATAAAGTTTTTTAATGGTGGCAGTTCCTCTGTCATCCGATCTATCCAGTTCTCAAGGGCTAGCAGGTCGCCCTCTTCGAGGCCTGAGGGAAGTTGAAAGGTCCCGCTTGGGTCAGTGGCCAAGTGAGACCCGAGATCAAATAACCGACACTGCACTTCTTTGGTTAGGAAAATATACAAATCCGAAGTTTTATCTAGCGCATCAGCTAATGAACCAAGAAAGGAGTTTAATTCATCAACTGATCCATACGCTTCTACTCGATCATCGTCTTTTGATACCCGTTTCCCACCAAAAAGACCTGTCTCACCAGTATCTCCGGTTTTGGAATAGATTTTCATCGCCCTATTTTTGCTCCTGCTTGTTGGATTTTTCTATAGCGGCATCATTGCTGTTTTCAGCACCGGGCTTCTTTTGACCAGTACCTATAAAGCTACCGTCAACGCCTTCTTTATTACTTGCAGCTTCTGCCGGATTCAGGATTTCCCAAGTGAGGGGTGCCCACTGCTTCATGGCTGCCTGAAGTTCTGTCTTCTTGGTACGACCTTGTGCCATGGAAAGCCGCTCCGCTAAATAAGCGCGCATGTTAGGTGTCACAGACCGACAACCCTGTGAAAAAGCCATGTCACCTGCGAGTGGAATCAGTTCCAAACAAGCTACTGCATGATCCAAACCATCTGTTCCATCCGCGATGCGGTTGAAACGAATAAACTCTTTTATGGAGTTAATATCCCCTTTTTTTGCTTTTTCAAGGGTTTCCATGTACTTAAAATCAAACGTTTCTGCCAATTTCAGCAAGGAAGGAGTGACCACTATCTCTGGTTCAGGTGCTTGACAACCCGCATTAAACATCGGACCAACGAATAAAGCAACGAGTAAAACAAAAAAGTGCTTAACCATATTAAACGTGTTGTGTTTGTGTTTTTCCACCGCAAAGATGCAATCTTTCCGCTAAATAAACACCTGTTAATCTTCCTTCCATCAAAATATTCCAGTATCCGGTCGTGGGTGAACCATAAATCCATTGTACCTTTGCGACTTTCCTAGTTTTCACATATAAACAAATAATAACATGGGACGCGCGTTTGAATTCAGAAAAGAACGAAAATTTAAACGGTGGGCAGGAATGGCCAAAACCTTTACCCGTATTGGTAGGGAAATAGCCTTAGCCGTAAAAGCTGGAGGCGATAACCCAGAATATAATTCTAGGCTGCGTATGGCAATTCAAAATGCCAAAACAGCCAATATGCCCAAATCAAATATCGAAAGCGCCATCAAAAAAGCTTCCGGTAAAGACGCTGAAAATTTCCAGGAAGTTGTGTACGAGGGATATGCTGCCCATGGTATTGCCGTTTTGGTCGAAACAGCAACCGACAACCCGACCAGGACGGTCGCAAATGTCCGGATGCACTTTGATCGCTGCGGTGGAGCCCTTGGCACATCCGGTAGCGTAAGCTTTATGTTTAACCGTAAAGCTGTCTTCAAAGTAAAAGAAGCAGGCCAAAACTGGGAGGAACTTGAGCTCGAACTCATCGATGCAGGCCTGGAAGAAATGAAAAAGGAAGAAGATGAAATGGTGCTCTATTCCGATTTTAAAGACTTCGGCACCATGCAAAAAGCATTGGAAGACCTCAAAATTGAAACCAGCAGCGCTCAATTGGAGTGGATCCCAACCCTGACTAAAAAAGTAGGAGATGCCGAAGTCGAACAAGTCATTAAATTGATTGATCGACTGGAGGAAGACGACGATGTACTCAATGTCTTCCACACTATGGACATGTCCGAATAATCAATTATGATCATTGATTCTGCAGAGTTTGTAGCTAGTTACCCGGATCTTTCTGGGTGTCCATCCGACGGCAAACCTGAGTTTGCATTTATCGGGCGGTCTAATGTGGGGAAATCCTCGTTGATTAACATGCTAACGCAACGAAAGGGACTGGCGAAGGTTTCTGCAACACCAGGGAAAACGCAACTCCTTAACTTTTTTACCATCAATCGTACCTGGTACCTGGTGGACCTTCCTGGTTATGGATACGCAAAAGTGTCTAAAAAACAGCATAAAAACCTGGGCTCCATGATTAATTCGTATTTGCTCCAACGGCAAGAATTGGTCACCGCCTTCGTTTTGATTGATAGTACACTAGATAAGCCCTCTAAGGTTGACCTAGAATTTGTAAGTGCCTTGGGAGAAGCGGGTGTTCCCTTCGCCTTGGTCTTTACCAAAAGTGATCGGGTCGGCGGAAACACGCTTCAACGCAATATGTCCGCTTTCCTAAATAGTCTCTCCGAAAACTGGGAAGTTCTGCCCAAGCATTTTATCAGTTCTTCTGAACGAACCCGCGGAAGAGATGAAATTTTGGATTATATTCACCACTGCCTGAAACTGGTTTGAGCCACAAGTCTAACACATATGAGCGAATTATCCCGGATACTGCCGATTGGCCGATCTATCTCCTCAGTCAGGATAGGTCTAACTTTATCCGGGAAATTGATGAGTTTACCACCTCCAAACTGAGTAAAAATTGCAAAGGGGACTTGTCTGATCTGCTTGTTAAAACCTTGTATCAAGAGCGAATCCGGATCAAGGAGAGTCCTTGGAAGGTGGATCCCCCCAATGAGCGGGTCTTTTGGAATAAAATTAGTAAGCAGCTAATTAAAAAATCGCTCGACCGCCAGGATAAAACGGCTACCGAAACCAATCGGTACCTCCTGGAGAAAATCGTCCACCGATATTCCGAAGAAATTGTCGGTACCTTCCAATTGGGTACACACAAATTTGCAGTCCGTTTTCTGACCATCCTTTTTAACCGTCTCTTCAATGCAGCGGTAGATAAAAGCATCCGTTCCCTATGGCGGGGCCGTCGTCAGCTGTATGAGCGCCTCCAAGTAGTAGGGGAGGTAGAGTCTGTGCGCGAACTATTTAAACAGGGTACAGTGGTGGTGGTGCCTACCCACTTTAGTAACCTCGATTCTATTCTGGTGGGGTATGCCATGGACCAAATTATGGGGCTCCCTTCATTTAGTTATGGGGCTGGGCTTAACCTGTACAACTCTGGACCCGCTGCTTATTTCATGAACCGATTGGGGGCTTATCGGGTGGACAGAAGGAAGAAAAATGCCGTTTACCTGGAAACATTGAAGTCAATGTCCAACCTCAGCATTCAACGAGGGGTAAATAGCTTGTTTTTTCCCGGGGGAACTCGTTCTCGGTCGGGCGCCCTCGAACAAGAAGTGAAAATGGGGCTGCTCGGAACTGCCGTCGAAGCCCAACGATCGCTTTGTCAAAAAGGATCGGATAAAAAAGTGTTTATCGTGCCACTTGTTATCGGTTACCACTTTGTCCTCGAAGCTCCTTTCCTGATCGAACAGCACCTGCGGATGACAGGCAAGGAAAACTACCTTCGTCTTCGGGATGAAGGAACCAGCATCCGGGCTTGGCTTCGGTACATTTGGCAATTCTTCTCTACCACCAATGATATTACCCTGACGGTAGGCCGACCAATGGATGTGCTGGGAAATTTTGTTAATTCAGAAGGTAAGTCTTTTGATCGAAAGGGAAATCCAGTAGATATCAAGGAGTACTTTAGTTCAGTAGACGGGCAGCTTAATGAGGATACTCAACGGGAGGCAGAATACACAAAAATCCTTGCAGAACGCTTGGTAGAACGGTATTTCGTTGAAAATGTAGTGCTTTCAAGCCATTTATTGGCCTTTACAGTATTTGAAATTTTAGTGCACCAAAACCCTAAATTGGATTTATTTGGACTGCTTCGGCTTCCCCCGGATGAATACATTTTCCCGTTTAAATCGGTTGTGGAAGTAGTGGAACAACTACAATCAGAGCTGTTTAAGATGGAACGGGAGGGCAAATTGATGCTCTCACCCGAAATTCACCTTCCTGCAGAGGAGCTGATCCGAGATGCAATGAAAAAATTAGGCGTCTTTCACCGAAAAAAAACCCTTCTCTACAACAAAGACGGAGATATTATGTCTGAAGATTTTCGCGTGTTGTACTACTACCACAACCGTTTAGAAAATTACGGATTGGATCGAAAGGTCCATTGGAAATCAGAAGAAATAGAAGTTTTAAAAGTGGATTAATTTATGGAATACCAAAACTTACAGGTACGATTCGAAAACGGAATCGCCCAGCTTACGGTCAGCCGAGAAAAGGCACTTAATGCTTTAAATATGCAGACAATCTCCGAGTTGAAAGCCTTTTTTGAAAAGGATGCTTATGCTCTGGAGGGTCTCAAAGGGATCGTAATCACAGGGGCTGGAGAGCGTTCCTTTGTTGCAGGCGCAGATATTGCTGAGTTCTTAAACCTGAATGCAGAGGAAGGACAAGCACTGGCAAAGCGTGGGCAAGAGGTGTTCTTTTTAATTGAACGTTTTCCTAAAACGGTCGTTGCGGCTGTAAATGGTTTTGCATTGGGCGGTGGATGCGAATTGGCAATGGCTTGCCACCTCAGAGTCGCCGGCGAAAAAGCAAAATTCGGGCAGCCAGAGGTGAACCTTGGTCTCATCCCAGGGTACGGAGGGACGCAGCGTTTAGTTCATTTGATCGGAAAAACCAAAGCCATGGAATTGTTGCTTACGGCAGATATCATTGGGGCGGATGAGGCAGCTCAGCTTGGCCTCGTGAATTACGTGGTACCCTCGGGCTCGGAAGTGGAAAAAGCGGTCGAATTGATCGAAAAAATTGCCACCAAAGCTCCTTTTGCTGTTGCGATGGTAATCGATGCAGTTTATGCTTGTACTACCGATGGAGTGGATGGTTTTGCCAAGGAGGTGACCAATTTTGGAGCTTGCTGCGGTACCGACGATTTCCGCGAGGGCGCTTCCGCATTTATCGAAAAACGCAAACCTACCTTCACAGGAAAATGAGTGCAGCACAATCCCCCGTTATTGAAACCGATATCCTGATTATTGGCGCCGGCCCTGTTGGGTTGTTTACTGTCTTTGAGGCGGGACTCTTGAAAATGCGCTGTCATATCTTGGATGTTCTCCCCCAACCTGGAGGACAATTAACGGAAATTTATCCCAAAAAGCCAATTTATGATATCCCCGGGTATCCTTCCGTGCTTGCTGGCGATCTAATCCAAAACCTACTCCAACAAATTGCTCCTTTTCAGCCGGGCTTTACCCTAGGTGAATCAGCTGAAACCGTCGAGCAACAAGCCGATGGTCGGTGGCTGGTGACTACCAACCGGGGTACCCAACACCTCGCCCCTGTCATTTTTATCGCAGGTGGCCTGGGTTGCTTTGAACCTAGAAAACCACCAATCGATAACCTGGCTCAATTTGAGGACCATGGAATTGATTATTTTGTGCGAGATCCAGAGCGCTACCGAGGAAAACGAATTGTGATCGCAGGTGGGGGCGACTCTGCACTTGATTGGACCATTTTCCTGGCAGAGGTTGCCGCTGAACTCACCTTGATCCATCGCCGAACGGAATTCAGAGGGGCGTTGGATTCAGTAGAAAAAGTGCAAGAACTGAGTGAAAAGGGTAAAATTAGACTATTGACCAATTCACAAGTGATCGGCCTAAACGGGGGGAATCACCTGAGTGAGGTCATTGTAGAACATGATACAGAGGGTAAATTGCCAGTTGCTGCAGATTACTTTAT
>CANHDG010000050.1 GCA_947459365.1 Saprospirales bacterium | reverse complement strand
GGACTATTTTTTACCAACAACAACTGGATTATGGGATCAATAGCATTGGAAGGGATGCGTTTTTTTGCTTACCATGGAGTGTATGAGGCAGAACGTATCTTGGGTACTGAATTTGTGGTGGATGTGTATGTACAGACGGATCAGACACTGGAGGCAGGAAGCAGCGATGACCCGGCCCAGGCGCTGAATTACGAGACGATTTACCTTATTTGTAAATTAGAGATGTCAGATCCCAAGCAGCTAATTGAGTCGGTCGCTCTAGGGATTATGGACCGGATGAAAGCTCAGTTTGACCGGATGCAGGCATTAAAAGTGCGCATTCGGAAGCTGAACCCTCCTTTAGGCGGGGTGGTATCGGCTTCTGTGGTAGAGGAGGAAGAAGAATATGTAAATGCTTGTCCGCGGTGCGGACAAGCATTTATCAACTATTATCCTGGAGATTGCTGGGAGCGTTTTCCAACCATTTACGCAGGCACCCGCGATGGGCTGGTCAAGCAATATGGTCCGCAGTGTTTATGCGACCGTTGTCTTGGATTCTACGCAGGCTAAGGATTACCAGCGAATCAGGGCGGAACCCCAGGTGAATCCTGATCCAAACGCGGCAAGACAGATCAGGTCCCCCTCCTTGATTTTACCGGCTTCCCAGGCTTCGGAGAGCGCGATGGGGATAGAGGCCGCAGTCGTGTTACCGTATCGTTGGATGTTGTTCCAGACTTGATCGTCGGTGAGTCGGAGGGTTTTTTGGACAAATTGGCTAATGCGGAGGTTGGCCTGATGGGGAATTAACATCGAAATGTCGGTAGCACTTAATCCAACTTCTTGGAGTGCCTCTTGAATGACTTCTGGAAATTTTTGCACTGCCATTTTGAAGACAAACTGCCCCTCCATATTTGGGTAGTATTGTCCGTTGTCCATCATGTGTTGGGTGATAAAGATTTCTCCCAGGGTATCCACCGATGGATAGCCAAAATCTACGGGTTCGCCGAGTTTATTCAAGTGGTAGCCACCGTGGGCACCTGGGTTAATGAAGGCCAATTTTTCGGCATAAGTGCCGTCTGAATGTAATTTGGTGGTTAAAATACCCTGGTCCGGCCGGTCGCTTGGCTGTATAATGGCTGCGCCTGCACCGTCGCCAAAAATCACACTGACATTTCTTCCTCGGGTGGTAAAGTCCAGACCCATGGAGTGCATTTCGGCCCCGACCACCAGTACATTTTTATACATACCTGCCCGCACAAACTGATCTGCTACGGAGAGCCCGTACACAAAGCCGCTGCATTGGTTGCGGATGTCGAGCGCCCCCGCTTCCTTATGGGTAATTCCTAATTCGCGTTGGAGCAGTACTCCGCAGCCAGGGAAATAGTAATCGGGGCTCAGCGTGGCGAAAATAATAAAATCGATTTCGGAGGGATCGATTCCAGCCCGAGCGCAGGCAATTTTGGTGGCTTCTGCCCCCATGGTTGTGGTGGTCTCTTCGTGTTTTTTGCCAAACCTCCGTTCCTGAATACCGGTCCGTTCCTGAATCCAAGCATCGCTGGTATCCATGATAGCAGCCAGTTCGTCGTTGGTAACAATGCGTTCGGGTACGTAATATCCGATTCCGGCAATTTTACTGCGTGTAACCATGTTCCTTATTTTAGTTGCGGGTAGTATTGGGCTGTAATTTAAGCTCTCCATGAGCAGATTTTTTATTTATTTTTCCAAAAAAAAGAAAAAGTAATCCGGTACTACCAATTATGCTCCGGCGGAAGTAGATTCTCCCCGGTTTACGAGCCAGACACCTGCCAGGGTGATACTCATCCCAACGGCCTCTAACCAGTGAAGAGGCTCTTTCAAGACCCACCAGCCCAAAAGTACAGCAACAACTGGATTGATATAGGTATATAAAGAGGCCGCAGTAGCGCTCAGCTGCTTTAGCACAAACATATATAAGCTAAAGGCCAAGGCGGAACCCACTAAAATCAAATAAATCAAGGCAGACCAGCCCTGCCAATGGTGCTGAATGTGTGCGGTTGAATCCAACATCCAGCTGAGTAATAATCCGCCCAGTCCGCCGGCCGTGACTTGAATACTTGCATTCACCATCGGCGAAACGGCAGGTGCGTTCAATCGCTTGGCCATCACCGTTCCCATGGACCAGGTGAAGCAAGAGGCGAAGCACCCTAAAATGCCCCAGCGGTAATCCGGGTTCAAAAAATCGGCCCAACCTTGATTGAAAATGAGCCCTAGGCCCGCAAATCCCAACAGGACGCCGGACAGGGTGTATCCACTCAAGCGCTCGCCTCGGCGGTGCCAGGAAAATTGAATTAGCAGGACTACAATGGGTGTAAGGGAACCAATCACCGCTGCCAAACCGGAGGAAACATACTGCATACCCCAGGTGATAAATCCATTGCCCCCGGTAATAGTTACCACCCCAATCACTGCCTGAAGGAATAGGTAGCGGGGAGAGAGCGATGCCCTACTCTTGGCCCATTTGCCCGTTAATAAAACCAGGACGAGCAACAACAATCCAGCACTTGTCTGACGAATGCCAACCATCAAATAGGGTGGAAAGTACAGGATAGCGTATTTGATTGCAGTGTAAGTGGTACCCCAAATCAGGCAGATGGCAGCAAGTGCCAAGTAGGCTAAATGGCGGCTAGAGAGGGTAGATGCGTTCATAATAGCCCCAAAGTTACGCTCCTTTTCAGGCTTTACGGCGGGGACGATGGGAATTAACCTGTAATTTAAGTGCTTATTACCAACTCCTGAATATACCCAAACGAATGGTTCCTTGTTACCTTTGTCGTATGAGCCAACAACCCACTCCCTTACCGATTCAGGTTATTTCGGCGGGTGCCGGAAGCGGAAAAACCTACTCCCTCACAGAACGAATGGTTGATATGCTGGAAAAAAACATCCGGCCTTCCGCCATCCTGGCCACGACCTTTACGAAAAAAGCCGCCGCTGAACTGCAGGAGCGGGTCCGCTCCCGACTCATGGAGGCGGGCAACAGTACCGCCGCAAATGAGCTTGGAAATGCCCTCATCGGAACGGTGCACAGTATCGGAGTGAAATTATTACAGCGGTTTGCCTTTGATGCAGGGGTGTCTCCGCTCGTTGAGGTGATTGCTGATGGGGATGAACAACGCCTGTTTAATGAATCGTTGTCCCAAATTCTCAGCAGCGAACGAACCGATCGCATGAATACCTTGTCTGAACGCCTCGGATTGACCAAGAAGGGCTTCGGGAAGTCGTCGTTTGATTGGCGTGCTTCAATCCGCCAACTAACGGATGTAGCGCGCGCTAATAATTTTTCCAGCGCTGTTTTGGAAGAAAGCAAGCACCGATCCTGGGAGTCATTTGCTGCCCTGCTTCCACCTGCAAGCGAAGTAGAACAGCTTGTCTGGAACAATCGCCTGAACGCGTCGTTGCAACAAACCGTGGCTGCCCTGGAGGCCAATGAGGCCGATACCACCTTGGCAACGAAGGCGGCCGTTGAATTGCTTCGCCAAATGGAAAACCAGCTGAAATGGAACGGATCTCTGGCTTGGCACGAATGGGTAAAAATTGCCAAAATAGCGCCCGGAGCTAAAAGCCGGGAATTGATGGAAGATCTCAAGGAGTTAGCACTTCGGCACGAGGAGCAAAAAGCCTTTCATTCGGATATTAAATCCTATATCGATCTGGTATTTGAAATCTCCATCGAAGCACTTCAGGAGTATGAGCAGTATAAACAGAAGCGAGGGCTCATCGATTATACCGACATGGAGACCTATGTCAGCCGGCTGCTACGTATGCCTTCCGTTCGCGAAACACTACGGGAAGAGTTGGATCTGCTGTTAGTAGATGAATTCCAAGATACTTCTCCCATCCAGTTGGATATATTTTTGCAGCTCAGTCAGCTTGCCAAGCACTCCATTTGGGTGGGCGATCCCAAGCAGAGCATCTATGGTTTCCGAGGTGCAGAGCCGGCGCTAATGAAGGCCATTATTGAAGCCACCGGCGGAATTCGTTCGGAAAATATCTTGAAAGAAAGCTGGAGAAGCCGGGCGGATTTGGTGGAAGCATCGAATGCTATTTTTACCCGGGCATTTCAAGATTTACCAGCGGAGCAGGTCGTGCTGACTCCTAATTTCAGCACAGAGAAAGAGGTGTTTTTTTGGAAAAAAATGGGCTACACTGCGCTGGATACCCCGCTTGCACTGCGGCATTGGCATTTTTTGAATGAGGAAAACAATAAAAAAGTGCCCGGACAACCCTGGCTGGAAGATTGTATTGCCTCCCAAATTGCGGTCTTCCTCCGACAAGAAGTTCCTGTTTTTGATAAATCACGAAAAACAACCCGCCCGGTTCGGCCAGGGGATATCGCTATTCTATGTCGAAATAATTCCCACTGCCAGCAGGTGGCAGAGGCTCTGCACCGCGCCGGGCTAAAGGCTGGGGTAGCGAGGTCAGGTTTATTGGAGACTGCAGAGGTTCGGCTGGCCTTGGCCTATCTCCGTCGCTTGGTCAATCCCAATGACCGGCTGAGTGCTGCGGAAATCAAGTTGATCAGCGGGGACCTGCGGTTGAAGGAGCTGATTCACCAACTTTGGGAAGCCAGTCCGGAACAAAAGAGGCAGCTTCTGGACATTCCGATGCCCGGCAATGACCTGCATTCCCGGTCGGCCGCTGAAGCCTTGGACTTGCTGTTATCCGAGACAGATTTACGCCGTACGGTTTGCCAATTAGGTCAGGCTGTTCAGCGGTTGGATAACTTGGAAGTATTGCGCCGATATGCGAGGGAGTATGAATCTGCTTGCAACCGGCTTCATACGGCGGCAACCATCGGTGGATTTTTATTGTGGTTAAACCGTCAGGCAGAGCTCAGCCGCGATTATCAGGGCAGTGGAGAAAGTGAAGACACTATTCATGTGCTGACTTACCACAAAAGTAAGGGTTTGGAATATCCGGTCTGTATTTGCCATAACCTGGATCAACCGCTCAAGGAAAATGTATGGGAGGTCAACCTAATGCCGGAGGGGCCGCCAGATCTGAATGATATTCTGGGAGGGCGCTGGCTTCGGTATTGGGTCAACCCGTATGCCGATCAGTTAAGGAATACCCGATTGGAGGAGCGGCTTCGGCAATCAACGGCCTTTACCGAGGCTACTCGACAAGCCTTGGAAGAGGAGGCGCGCTTGTTGTATGTGGGTATTACACGGGCTCGGGATTACCTGATTTTTCCGACCACCGCCAATGGTACGCGCTGGTTGAACCGGGTATTCAGCCATGGAGATGAAAGTGCTACCACCCTCGATCCAGACTCGGACGAGACACCTTTTTACACCGTGGGAGGCCGAGTATTGCAATGTCAGACGGAACGATTGTTTTTCCCAAAAATACATGCTGCTGTTGAGTGGAGGGAGCCTGCCTATCTGTATCATGCAGAGAGTGCCGGAAAGCACTATTTTTCACCCGAAAAAATCAATCCCGCTGCGGAGGCGGTTCCAACCAACCCCCACCTGAAGTCGGGAGCTCCCCTTTTGGCGGCTCCAATGGTGACCCTTGATCCGGCGTTGACAGCAGATCAGGCTGCTGCCATTAAGAGCCTGATGCACCGTTTGCACCCCGATTTGCCCTTGGCGGAACATCAACTCAAGGTTCGGCAGCTGGTGGGAAAGTGGACTGCAGATGCCTTGCTAAAGCAGGCGGTCACTCTATTGGAATGGTTGCGAACCACTTGCGCTGCAGTTGGTGTTCAAACGGGTGTGCCCGTTCGGTGCGTGTACAATGAACGTATTTTCGAGGGAACGATTGATGTCCTCCTGGAATCGGCCGATCAGACGATTCACCTGGTGTTGCTGGAAGAAAAGGAGTCGGCCGCCACCTTGGCTTGGTTAGGCTATGCTGTTCAACGGCAGTTTCCGGGCAGGGCTATTCGTTTGTGGGCCTTGGATGTGGTGGAGGGTCAGGCTCGGGAATGGGTAGCGTAGCGGCAACTAACCCAACGGACAAAAAGTACATCGGGAAGCAGCCCAGCTTGGGACGGCTTCCCGATGGGACTTACTACGTACAACTATTTTATCAAAAGGGGTTACCGGACTAGGGTGACGTCGCCTTTGTAGAGTTTAGTACTTCCATTGGTCAATTTAATCTTGGCGTAGTACACATAGACACCTGGATCGGCGTTTTTGCCCCGGATTTTACCGTCCCATCCCTGCCAAGCATTCCAGTCGCCGGGCATTAAAGGAGCATCGAGCTGGTAAACAGAGGAGCCCCAACGGTCGAAGACCATTAGTTCATCGATGCCGAGAATGCCAACGCCAATGTAAATTTTCCAAAAATCATTGATTCCATCTAGATTAGGAAGAAAGACATTTGGGATATAGACATCTGCGACTTCCAGTACATTCACTTGAATGAAGGCACTGGCGGTACAGCCGGTGGTATCGGTAATACTAACGGTGATGCGCTCTGACTTTTCGGGCAACCAGGTTTGTGTTAGGGTATTTGCCCCGCTAGCATCATAGAGAGGGTTCCAGGTAATTTGGCTCCAGGCGGTTAGGTTGGTGGTGGCGGTTAGGCTGAGTAGTTGACCGAATTTCAGACTTGTATCTGCCGGGAGGCTTATAAATACTTGCGCCGGGATTTGTAAAAAAGTGGTAGAATCAAGCGAGCAGCCATTTTGATCAATTACCGAAAGGTTGTGTTGGCCGGCCCCCAATGCTACGGAAAGTGGGTCGACTTCTACTCCATCCACCTCATAGACATAGGGAGCGGTGCCACCATTGGCTGCCAGGGTAAGGGTAATGGTAGTGTCAGCACAGTCGATTGGTGCTACTAACCAACCTAAGGAAAGGGGCGAAGGTTCTACGAGGGTACTGCTAGCGGTGGAAGTACATCCGATGGCATCGGTGATGGTGAGGCTGTAGGTGCCGGCCGCCAGGTTGGAAAGCGTTGTATTGGTGGAGGAATTATTCCAGGTTAGGTTGTAAGGCGCCGTTCCTCCGCTTATTGCAGCGCTCAGTTGTCCAGATGCCTCCGCTGCACAGCGGATGGCTTGTTCGGTAAGCGAAACGGCAATAGGGGCTGGGCTGTTGATCGTGCCGGTTTGAACTACACTGGCACCATTTGCACCGGTGATGGTGATGCTATAGTTGCCTGCGGGTAAATCTTCCAAAACTTGTGTTTCCCCATTATTAGAAATCACCCCTTGACCGTTGAGGTTATTGCCAGACCAGGTGTAATTATAGGGGCCAAAGCCGGTGGTAACCGTAATAGATAGGAACCCATCGGCTGTTTCAGCACAGCTGGTGGTACTGCCTTCCAAGGTAGCCTGCGGGGCGCAACCAGAGGGGTCTAGGCTGGTAATGGTGGTCACCACAGAGTCACAGCCTTGAGTGGTTTGGAGATTTTGGATGGTGGTACCTACTTGAGCTGGATCGCAACTAAAGGCGTTGATCGTCACGTTGTAAGGAAGAAACACGTTTACAGGGAGCGTGGCAGTGCCGGCACAAAGTCCATTGTTGCTGATGGTGACACTGTAGGTGGTGCTAACCAAGGGGGTAAGTGTAAGGCTGGCACTGGTGGCTCCGGTACTCCAGCTATAAGTGGTTCCTCCCACGCCGCTGGCGGTTAAAACCAGGTTTTGGCCTACGCAGTGGCTGGTGTTTCCGGTGATAGTAGCCTGAATTCCAGCGGTAAGCGTAAGCGTGACAGCGGTTCTACTGGTGCTGAAACAATTGCTCACAGGGTCAAAAGATTCTACATAATAGGTGTAACTACCTTGACCAAGTCCGGCTGGGGGAGTAAAGGAGGTGGTATTAGCAGCCAATAAAGAACCGCCCGTTGCCGCAGAGTACCAGTTGGCCAATAGTCCGTTGTTAATGCTGACCGACAAGACGGGCATTAGATCGCCAGCACAGGCCGTCGCGTTGGAGGGGTTGGACGGAGCGGGTACTGGAGGGCAGCCGCATACTGGAGCAATGATGACTTGTTGGTTTTCGCAGTTGGTAGTAAGATTAATGGCGCTGATTACCACATTGGTGCCCGCAGGTATTTGGTTAACAACAAAGTTGCCACCTATGCCGACCACTGTGCCAGCGGTGGAGGTAATGTTACTTGCATTCGTGGTGATCGCAACGGAATAGCTTAAAAAGTCAGGTGCGCACTGGGGTGTGCTGATGGTGAGCGTCGGAATGGGGTTAACAGTAATGGAAAAGCTGACAGGGGTACCCGTACAATTGGCGTCTGCCGGGGTTACTAGCAATACCCCAGTTTGCGGTGTGCCAAGATTAGACGGGGTATCAAAATTAAGGTTCCCACTTCCGCTTGAATCTAGCCCAATGGCTGGATTGCTGTTCGTCCAGGTAAAGCTGGTTCCAGGGGTGCCAGTAAAGTTCACAAAAACAGGTTCATCTGCGCAAACCACTCGATTGGAGGGGGTAACCATCGTGGGCAGCGGCCGGATATCAAGGTTTACAGGGGTTCTTCCGGAGCTAACGCAGCCGGTAAGGGTATCTCTGCTTTCTGCATAGTAGGTGTAGATACCAGGGGCTAAGGGCCCGATGGGTGTGTAAACAGGGGTAGCCAGCGCTAGGGGACTTCCCCCAGCTGGGGCGGCATACCAATCAATCACCAGTCCGTTGTTCACAGTGACCTGCAGTGGGGGTACAAAGGCGCCAGTACAGCCTATGGTTATGCCGCTTGTACTGGGAGGGGTAACAGAAGGACAGTTGCAATTAGGGGCCGTAACCAAGAGCGTACTGGTACATCCGGGAGTTGAAAAAGTGGTCACTGTCAGACTAGAATCAGCAGGAATGGAACTGATTAAAAAGCCGGTGGGGGTGGTAGTAACCGTCCCGAATGGGCTTGCCAGGCTGTCTGCATTACTGATTATGCTAGCGGAGTAGCTTAGTAAGTTCGGTGCACAGTTGGTTGTGCCAAGATTAATCGTAGGCAACGCATTGAGGGTGATCGTAAAGGAGGTGGGCGTGCTGGTGCAGCTTCCGAGTTGGGAGATCAAGGTAATAGTAGCTACCTCGGTATTGGGTAGATTGGCCGCTGAGATATAACTAATCGCGCCATTACCACTGGCTGCCAATCCAATAGAAGGGTTGCTATTGGTCCAACTGAACGCTGCTCCTGCTGTTCCGCTGAAGGAAACATTGACTGGCGCCCCCGCGCATACCTCCAGGTTAGCTGGGGTCGTGGTGGTTGGAGTAGTATTAATAGTGAGGGTAACGGCAGTCCGGGTAGCACTTACACAGCCGGTAGCCGGGTCAATTGCCTCTGCAAAAAAAGTGTAAGATCCTGCTGACAAAGGACCATTAGGGGTGTAGTTGTTGCTTGCGGCTTGCAGCAGACTGCCTCCAGTAGCTGCGTTGTACCAATTGACCGATAGACCACTTGCAGAAGTAACCGTAAGAGTGGGCAGACTGGTGTTCTCACAAATAACCGGATTACTCGGGTTGCCAGGTGCGGTGACAGAAGGGCAATTGCAATTGGGGGCATTTATATTTTGGGTCAGTATACAGCCCGATGCAGATGTAAGGGTGAGCACTATATTGGTATCTGCGGGTATTTGGTCAATGGTGAATAGGCCATTCATTCCATTCACCATCCCAGCGCTGCTGCTGAGGGTGACAGCAGTATCCGTTTGGAGTGTAACTTGATAGCTCAGCAGATTGGGGGCACATTGCACGCTACCAATCGTGATACTCGGCAGGGCATTAATTTGGATGGTGAACGAGACTGGGGTGCCCGTGCAATTGCCTGATTGTGGGGTCAGCGTAATATTCGCCAGTTGGTTGCCCAACACGTTAGAGGGTGCGGTGAAGGCGATGCTACCGCTTCCGGAAGCCGGGAGGCCAATGGTAGTATTGTCATTAGTCCAGTTAAAAACGGAGGTGTTTGCTCCGGAAAAATTAACTGCCACGGCTTGGCCTGCACAGCTCGTTCCATTTGCTGGTAAATTGGCTACTGGTGTAGCGTTGACAGTGATCGAGAACGTTTGAGCAGGCCCAGTACATCCCGCTACGGAAGGGACCACCGTAATTAGGCCGGTTTCAGTACTGCCTGGGCTGCTTGCTGTGCCAGAAATAGAGCCCGTTCCAGAAGCCGGAAGTCCGAGGTTGCTGTTGCTATTGCTCCAGGTGTAGGTAGCGTTCGCTCCTGCTCCCGAGAAGTTGACTTCAATTGGGGCACCGCTACAAAGGGCGAGGTTTGCTACCGGATTCATGGTGGGCCCGGGCTGAATGGTGATGTTAAACCCAATCGGATTACCTGGGCAGGCTGCTGAAAGCATTTCTGCTAAAATAAAGCCCGTTTGAGTCGTGCTAACATTGGCGGCGGTAAATTGAATATTCCCTGTTCCAGTGATACCTAATCCAATTGCGGTGTTGTCGTTAAACCAGGTGGGCAGCAGGTTGGCGGGTTGAGCTGTAAAGTTGACGTTTACTTGTTGGCCGGAGCAAACGGTGATATCGCCGACGGGTGCCAGGGTAGCTACCGGCTGAACAGTAACAGTAAAGGTAATGGCGGGGCCAGGGCAGGCACCGTTCGGGGTGACGGTTAGTAGAGAAATACGCGGGCCGTCTGAAAAGGAGGGTGTTAGCACGCTGATATTGCCATTCCCACTGGAGGGAATACCCGTTTGGGTATTGTTATTGGTCCAGGAATAGCTGTTGGCGGTACCTGTGAAGTTAATTTCTAGCTGCGATCCGGCGCATTCTGTCAGGTTGCCTGGATTATCTACGACGGCGGCTGGGTTGACGGTGATCGTAAACGTGCGCGGAGCGCTTTCGCAACCTGCGGCATTGGTAGCAATCACGGTAATGGTAGCTATTTCTTGGCTGGTCGTCACAGCACTGTTGAAGTTGATGTTGCCATTACCTGCGGCCGCCAATCCGATAGCTGGGTTGTCGTTGCTCCATGAAATGGTACTGCCTGCAGAACCACTCAGGTTGACACTCACAAAATTGCCAGAACAAACCACCACGTTATTGGGTTGGTTGAGGGTTGGCAAGGGACTCACAACCACCTGAAAGCTAATGGAAGGTCCAGTACACCCGCCCAGTGAGGGAGTAACGGTAACGGTAGCGGTCTGGTTGCTCGTAACATTGGCTGCTGTGAAGTTGAGGTCTCCATTGCCAGAAGCGCCCAGTCCAATTTGGGTGTTGTTGTTGACCCAGTTAAAGGTGGCGCCGGGCTCGCCTGTGAAGGCAACATTCACCGGGCTATTGGCACATACCGTTATGTTGCCGGGGTTATCCACGGTTGGACCGGGCCCCACTTCTACTTCAACGGTATTGGTTTCAGCGCAGTTGTTATCGTCGAGTGTTGTAAAGGTGTAGGTATTGGTTCCAACGGGTGCGTTGGTCACGGTGGTATTCAAAGCGCTTGGGTTGGCGATGGTACCCGGGCCCGTCCAGGTGGTACTCATCACAGAGGGCGTATTGTCGAGGACTGCGGTCAGGTTGATGGGTTGATTGGAGCAGGCCGGATTGGGATTGGCGTTCAAGGTAGCCCCTCCATCCCAACAGGTTACCGTAATTCCGGAAAACGTCACGGACTCATTGGCTGCCCAAGTTTGTGTTTGGACAATAATGGTAGCGTTTTCTGCATTTTGAGTACACACAGGGCCGAAATTAATGGTTCCAGTTTGGTTCAGGTTGCCCGGAACCCCTACCAGTTCTGAATATACGGTCGCGCCATCTATTTGGTATTGTACGTATAAAAAGTCCCAGCAATTGGAGCAGGAACCTGTACCCGCATTATTGGGGTCGCCGGCACAGGGATCACCCGCCAAGCCGCACTCGTCGTTCGATTCCATATTTCCACTTCCCAGCCAAGGTTGTGAAAAGCTGTAGTTCATGGCAAAAGAAATAGAAGAGCAGTTGCCTATACTTATGTTGTACTGGTCATTCGTTACCTGATCGGAATTGGTATAGGTCATTCCGGGGTTACTAAAGATCACCGTTTGGGCATTGGAATGCAGGGCGAGCCCCAACCAGAAAACAAAGAGGACTCTTTTTACCAGGAGGATTTGTGGTTTCCTTTTGGAAAAACAAGCAGAAGCTGCGCGGATGGCCATAAGTACGGTTACTATTTAAAAGGAGAGCGTATATCAAATTAAATACCTTGCAAAAGTACACAAAAAAGCAATCAAGCTCGCTTCACCCTTGCCTGTGCGTGGTAATTCATCCTGGCTTTATAAAAGAGTAGTGTTAAAACTGAATTTTTGAGGAGTATTTATTTCTTGAATAAACAATTGATTTTAAAATAAGTAGATTAATTTTTTGAATAATTTTTATTTGTTTTACTAGGCGAATTATTCGATTTTCTTAAAAAGGCTACTGTCGTTCGACGGAGGTATGGATTGTCACGGTGCTATTAATGAAGGGTGCGAAATAGCGAAGAAGATCAACATCTATTTTTCCAGACGACAACGGAGGGGAAATGGAGGCTGTGGTGAAAGGGAAGACTGCCTAAAAGGGGGAGTTGCGTGGGCTGGACAGGGCGTCAAGGTGAGTAATTGTAGATCCCGCAAGGGCTGATTGCTGTCTTTTTCTACCAACATTTTTTGGGTTGGGCCTGGCACCAGCAGTGCCCTGTTATCGCCCTCTCAGGATGCCCTTTTACCCTACTTAAATAGTTATTTTTTGGATGTAAAAAATTAATTTTTATTTATAAATTTATGTTTAATAAATAATTGATAAACATTTGTTTTTATCTAAAAAAGCAGTATTTTTGCTTTTAAATTTAAGATTGTTTTTTTTGTAAAAAATGTCTGAAAATACTTTGTTAGTTCTACTCATCTTTGCACTATCAAAAGGCAGTTCAGAAAACAACCAAAACAATCTCCCAAAAGAAATAGTACCAGAGAAAACCGAGTCGTTCAGACTTTTCTCATGATGTAAACTACAGGGCAGTTCCCCGCTTGGCAAACGAGTCAGGCGGGGAATTGTTTTTTAATGGTTAATGATTAATGGTTAATGATTGGGTTTGGTGGGTTTTTTTTGGAAAATTTTATTTTTTTAAGTGTTTGAATAACAGTTAGTTGCGTTTTTAAAGGGGGTATTTTTGTTAATAAAACGGCCTTATTGGGGTTGGAGAGTTGTCTGGAGGATCGTTTGGGGAGGGGCCCATCTTTGTATCACTTTTTCATGATGTAGATATACAACAGGGCAGTTCCCCGCTTGGCAAACGAGTCAGGCGGGGAATTGTTTTTTAATGGTTAATGATTGGGTTTGAATATATACAGATGGCTTTAAAGGGGGGAGTGATAAAGCCGTAACTTTTTAGCAACTTTGCGGGGTCTATTTTAGTTTTTCAGAGTATTATGACCAATAAAGAGATCGCCAATGCCTTTGATACGTTGGCCAACCTGCTGGAGTTGCATGGGGAGAATGAGTTTAAGATCAAATCGTATCGCAATGCCTATCTGACCCTCCGGAAACTAGACCGTCCGGTCAGTGAACTGCCGGAGTCGGAGTTGAAAGGGATTAAAGGGATTGGGGCGGCCACTGCGGCTAAAATCATCGAATTGACATCGACGGGTGCTATGGAGGCGCTGGAGTCCATCTTGCGGGAAACGCCGGCTGGTGTAGTCGAAATGCTGGATATCAATGGTTTTGGTCCCAAAAAAGTGCGTTCCGTCTGGAAGGATATGGGGATTGAAACCATTGGTGAACTGTGGTATGCCTGCAATGAAAACCGATTGGTGGAATACAAGGGCTTCGGCTTGAAGACACAGGAGGATTTGCGCAAGCGCCTGGAATACTATCAGCGGAGCAAGGGGAAGCTACATTGCGATACGGCCGAACAAATTTCAGCGGCGCTTGGCGCGAGGATTACGGCCGCTTTGCCGGGTGCTTTTGTCGCCCCGGTGGGCATGGTTCGCCGAAAAAATGAAGTGGTGGACCAAGTAGAATTGTTAGTAGGTTACAACGGAGAAGTAACGGCCGCTTTTGATGGGGTAGAGCTGCGCCTTGAAGTATCGGAGGCAGGTCAGTTGCGAGCCGTGACCGCTGATGGTACTCAGGTAATCCTTTATAAGTGTCTGGCAGAGGAATTTGGTTCTAAGTTGTTTCAATATACAGGGCCTGCTTCGTTTGTATCGGATTTTGTGGCGCGGTTTCCGGGTCAATCGTTTAAGGGGCTGCGGATGGAGCAGGAGGTGTTTGAAAAAGTAGGCTTGCCGTACGTGGTGCCAGAGTTGCGCGACCGCCCAGGTATTCTAGACCTAGCGACCACCGGGCAGTTGCCCGACTTGATTACAGCGGAACAATTGCAGGGGGTTTTGCACGTGCATACCGACTGGAGCGATGGTCTGCACAGCTTGGAGCAGATGTGCACACGGGCGCGCGACCTGGGGTATTCCTATATTGGGATTACGGACCACAGCAAGTCCGCTTTTTATGCCAATGGTCTGCAGATCGAGCGTTTAGAACGGCAGTGGGAGGCCATTGATCGTCTGAATGAGCAGATGGGTTCCTTTCGGATTTTGAAGGGGATTGAGAGTGATATTTTGAATGATGGTAGCCTGGATTACCCGGAGGAGTGGTTGAGGCGATTTGATTTTATTATCGCATCGGTGCATTCTAATCTGAAGATGTCGATGGAGAAGGCGACCGAGCGGGTAGTTCGAGCCATTGAAAATCCGTACACGACTATTTTGGGGCATCCTACGGGCCGGCTATTGCTAAGTCGGGAGGGTTACCCTTTGGATTGGGAGGCCGTGATGGATGCTTGTCAGCGTTGTGGGGTAGCGATTGAGTTAAATGCGCACCCTTATCGGTTAGACATTGACCACACCTTAATTCCACAGGCGCTTGCGCGGGGAATCAAGATTAGCATTAACCCGGATGCGCACAGTTTGGATGGATTGGAGCATGTTCGGTATGGTTTACAGATTGCCCGTAAGGGTGGTTTGACGGCTTCCAGTTGTTTGAACGCCTATTTACCGGAGCAATGGGGCAGCTGATTTTTTTAATTGGTATGATGGGCAGTGGGAAGTCGTACTGGGGTAAGCGGCTTTCAGAGGCATACGATTGTCCGCTGGTTGACTTGGATAGCTGTATTGAGCGGGGAGAAGGGGAGTCGATCTCTAGTTTGTTTGAGCGGAGGGGGGAAGCTGTTTTTCGGGCGCTTGAGGGTAGTTATTTGCGTATTTTACTGGATAAGGAAGGGCCTTTAGTGGTGTCAACTGGAGGAGGAACGCCTTGTTTCTTCGATAATATGTCGTTTATGAACCGACATGGGCATACTGTTTGGCTGGATGTTTCTCCCGGTATACTGGCACAGCGTTTGGCTGCCGACGGTAATAGTCGGCCGTTGCTATCGGGAGTAGGGGAGGGGCAGTTGCTTTCTTTTTTGGAAAATAAGTTGGAAGAACGCGCGTTTTGGTACGGCCAGTCGGATGTTCGCTTGGCTTGGGATGCTATTGGTGGGGAGGATGCTTTTTGGACGGCACTTTCGCTGGCGGTTTTTCCAGCATTAGGCAGTTCTGTTCCTGGGCGCGCTTCTTATTAATACGTGTTATTAAATGGTTAAACGGGTTTTTGGCTTTTTAAACCGAGTTTTATGGCATGGTTTTTATCATCGAATGGGTACAATGAATAGAAACTTCTTCTTTACTGTGTTGTTATTAAGTGCGGTTCAGTTGTCCGCACAACGGGTAGTGTCGTTTGATGAATTGTCGGTACGTTTAAAAACGGAGAGTGATACCCTTTATTTGGTGAATTTTTGGGCGACTTGGTGTGCTCCTTGCGTAGCGGAGCTGCCTTATTTTGAAGCCTTGCACGAGAAGTACCGCGACCGTCCATTCAAGGTGTTGTTGGTCAGTCTGGACTACAAGTCGCAAGTAGCCAAACGGGTATCTCCATTTATTCAAGCCAACCACATTCAGTCGGAGGTGGTTGTTTTATCGGAAAAAGATCCGAATCGGTGGTTGCCGAAGGTGAGTGAGGAGTGGACGGGGGCTATCCCGGCTACGTTGGTTTTTGATAAATCGAGGCGGGTTTTTCTGGAGCAATCCTTTGAGAGTTTGCGGGATTTGGAGCTTGTTTTACAACCTTTTTTAGCACCATAAATCGTTTTTTTTATGAAAAATGTACTTTTAATGCTGTTAGCAGTGGTTTTGCTCCCTGCTTTTTCTGTACTCAATACGGGGTACAACATTGGTGATACGGCTGCTGATTTTCGTTTAAAGAATGTGGACGGGCAGTTGTACAGTTTGTCGGACATAAAGGATGCCAAGGGTTATGTGGTGGTTTTTACTTGTAATGTTTGTCCTTATGCCAAGGGCTATGAGCAACGGATTATTGATTTGCACAAGCAGTATGCTCCGCAGGGATATCCGGTGGTAGCGATTAATCCGAATGATCCAGCAGTGCAGGCAGGAGATAGTTTTGAGGAGATGCAAAAATTGGCTAAAGCACATTCGTATCCATTCTTGTATTTGTTTGACGAAAAGCAGGAAGTGTATCCGCTTTATGGTGCAACCAAGACACCGCATGTGTTTTTATTGGATAAAAACCGCGTAGTGAAGTACGTTGGCGCCATTGATGACAGTCCGGAAGATGCGGCTGGAGCGGAGGTGCACTACCTGGCCAATGCGATTGAGGCCTTAAAAATGGGAAAAGACCCGGAGCCTGCCGTTACTCGGGCAATTGGCTGCGGTATTAAGAAGAAAAAATCGTAAGGCTATACCTTGAAATTTTATATCTTTGCGGCCCGAAATTTAGAGTTGATGCCAAACTAAATTTCGTTTATTTCGTTAAGATTATCCATTTTAAACAATAATTTATGTCATCAGAAACGGCAGCTCGCCCAAAATACAAAGTAAAAGATATTAATTTAGCTAATTGGGGCCGGAAAGAGGTTCGTTTGGCTGAGGCAGAAATGCCAGGTTTAATGGCCTTGCGCGAGGAGTTTGGCCAATCCAAACCGTTGCAAGGTGCGCGCATTGCAGGTTGTTTGCACATGACCATTCAGACAGCGGTCTTGATTGAGACCTTGGTAGAGCTGGGTGCGGAAGTGTCTTGGTCATCTTGCAATATTTTTTCTACACAAGACCATGCAGCGGCGGCTATTGCGGCAGCTGGGATTCCAGTATATGCCTGGAAGGGAATGAATGCGGAAGAGTTCGACTGGTGCATTGAGCAGACCTTGTTTGCCTTCAGCGATGGCCAGCCTTTAAATATGATTTTGGACGATGGTGGGGACTTGACCAATATGGTTTTGGACCAGTATCCGGAGTTGGTGGCAGGGATCAAAGGCTTGTCGGAGGAAACCACGACGGGTGTTCACCGTTTATACGAGCGGGTGGCGAAGGGTACGCTTC
>CANHDG010000049.1 GCA_947459365.1 Saprospirales bacterium | reverse complement strand
TGCGTTGTTTGGGGTTATTGAGATAACAGGGCTACGCCCCTTCCTGTTTGGTGCGTTGTTTGGGGTTATTGAGATAACAGGGCTACGCCCCTTCCTGTTTGGTGCGTTGTTTGGGGCTATTGAGATTGCAGGGCTACGCCCCTTGGATCGGGGCTATTTCCGGGTGATTTGTAGATGGCCTTTGTGAGGGGTAGGTGCACCGGGGAGGAACTCTATTTTGCCAATTTTGGGGTACCCCATTTCAGCTGACCATCTACATACGCTTAGCTTTAACCTGTTACCATATCTTTTAACCAATGAATTGGTCTCCGCTAATGCACTAACACCTAGTTAACCGTGAATCGTAAAGGGGCTTTAGCCCTGCCATCTCAATAACCCCAGGCGGTGAAATAATCGATAGGGGCGAAGCCCTGTGAATTTATCAACAGTCAGTATTACCCTCACAACACTCAGCTTAAAAATGAACGATTGTTTTGACAGACCATGAGCCTCAATGGGCAATTGATTTCCTAAACTTAACGGCGGTAGGCTACGCCCTGTAATCTCAATGGTACTTTTGTAAGCATCTGTACAACTTCCTACCACGTTTGTTGTTATGCTGTCTTATTTGCCAAAACGGCGGATTGCAGCCCTTTGTCAATACAGTTTGCTAGTTGTTCGAAAAAAAACGTTTCCCATCTATGGTACTCGACCCAACCGATTTAGATCGAATCATTGAAATGGCCTGGGAGGACCGAACTCCTTTTGAAGCGATTGAATACCAGTTTGGGCTCTCCGAAAGCCAGGTGGTGGCCCTGATGCGGAGCACGCTCAAACGCAGCAGTTTTGAGCTGTGGAGAAAACGCGTCCACTCTGGGGTAAGCCAAAAGCATTTAGCCAAGCGAAACCCGGAAATCAGCCGCTTTAAATGCAGTCGGCAGCGGCATATTACCCACAACAAAATCAGCAAGCGTTAGCCCTCGGCTGCCAGGATGTTTTTTACTCCTCGAATCAGGGCGTCCGGATTAAAGGAGATACTATCAATGCCCAATCCTACTAAAAAGGAAGCGAATTCCGGCAAATCGCTGGGGGCTTGTCCGCATAGACCCACTCGAATGTGGTGGCGTTTGGCGGCTTCCACCGTCTGAGCGATTAGGCCTTTCACCGCTGGATTTTCTTCATTGAATAAATAGGACACCAGAGCAGAATCCCGGTCCAAGCCCAAGGTAAGTTGGGTGAGGTCGTTGGAACCGATGGAAAAACCATCAAAAAGTTCCGCAAAGGCATCCGCCAAAAGTACATTGCTAGGTATTTCCACCATCATGTAAACCTGGAGGCCATTTTCGCCTCGTTTTAACCCGTTGCGTTCGAGCTCCTCGAGCACTTTTTGCCCTTCTTCCAAGGTTCGGCAAAACGGGATCATTAATTTTACATTTCGGAAGCCCCGTTCGTCCCGTACTTTTTTCATAGCGGCACACTCCAGCGCAAAACCTTCTCTATAAAATTCGCTGTAATAGCGGGAAGCACCGCGCAAGCCAATCATGGGATTTTCTTCATGGGGCTCAAAATAGTGCCCACCCAATAGGTTGGCGTATTCATTGCTCTTGAAATCGCTCATCCGGACAATCACCTCATTGGGATAAAAAGCGGCCGCTACCATCCCCACGGCTTCCGCCAAGGTATCTACAAAGTAATGTTTTCCGTCCGTAAATCCCTTGGTTCGCTCCGCTATTTGCTTTTGAATGGATGGATCCGTGACCTTTTCTGGCTGACAAAGGGCTAACGGGTGAACTTGTAAGCTATTGGTGATGGTAAATTCCAACCGGAGGAGTCCTACGCCTTTGTTGGGGTATTGACTGAGTTCGAAAGCTCGGTCTGGATCTGCCAGAATGAGCATGGGTGCAGTTCGTTGAGGGAGAAGGAGTTCGCTAAAATCTTCCTCCCGGAGGCTCCAGGGCAGGATGCCTTCGTACACATATCCTTCCTTCCCTTCTGCACAAGAGATCGTTATTTCTGCACCGTCCGGGATGGTTTCGGTAGCGCGATGGGTTCCCACGATGGCAACTGTACCCAATTCTCGGGCTACGATGGCAGCATGGCTGGTACGTCCGCCTTTATTGGTTATAATCCCTGCCGCCCGCTTCAATACCATGTCCCAGTCTGGATTGGTGATATCCGTGACCACGATTTCTCCGTCTTGTAGCAAATCGCCTTCCTCTGGACTTTTGAGGATGCGTGCCTTTCCTGAAGCGATTTTTTCTCCTAGCGCAATGCCTTGCGCCAATACCTTTCCTTTCTCTGCCAACTCATAAATCGCCCTTACTTTTTTAGCAGATTTTCCGTGGATGGTTTCGGGGCGGGCTTGAACAATGTATAGTTTTCCAGTGATACCATCTTTTGCCCACTCAATGTCCATGGTTTTTTGATAATGTTGTTCAATTTGAACACACCATTCGGCTAGTTGGAGCACCTCAGAGGGCTCCAAGCAGTATTGTGCGCTCTTTTCTGGGGTAGTATCCAGGTTGAGGGTCGTTTGTTGGGCATTAAGGGTGGGGTTGGGAGAGTAGACCATGGCAAACTCCTTGGCACCCAGCCGTTTTTTCAAGATGGCATGCTCGCGGTAACGCTCCATGGTGGGTTTGAAGACCATCCATTCGTCCGGGGTCACTCGTCCTTGCACAATATTTTCCCCCAATCCCCAGATGCCATTGATTACCACTACGGGTCGGAAGCCGCTGTCGGGGTCGATGGTGAAGGCCACACCGGAGGCCCCGAGGTCGCTGCGGACCATTTGCTGAACGCCCACTGAAATGGCAATGTCTAGGTCGACAAAGCCCATATCGAAGCGGTATTTAATGGCTCGGTCGGTGTACAGGGAGGCGTAGCAAAGCCGCAAGGCTTCCATAACCGCTTGTTCACCGCTGATATTGAGGTAAGATTCCATTCTGCCAGCAAAACTGGCCGTTGGAAGGTCCTCCGCTGTGGCGCTGCTTCGAACCGCAACGGATACGGCCTCGGTGTTGCTCAGGCTACTCAGCTGCTGGTAAGCCGCTTTGACTTCCGCTTGGAGCGCTTCGGGGAAGGCTCCATTCAAGACCAATTGGCGGCACTGTTGGCCTACCTTGCTCAAGTTGTCGTAGGTGTCCGTGTGAACGGTCTTGATTAATTGTTGAAGCGTTTGGTCAATCTGATTGTGTTGGCAGTATGCCCGGAAGGCATCAGCGGTCACAGCAAATCCATTGGGTACCTCAATGCCTTTGGGATGGAGCTGGGTAAACATCTCCCCCAAAGAGGCATTTTTACCGCCGACCAAGGCGATATCCTCAATGCGTATTTTATCAAAAAATAGAATAGATTTCATAGCAGACGTATCTTTTTAAAATGCCGAATCAAGTGTTAGAGAGACGAAGGTCGTTGTTTTTTACCGTTAAATTGGAAAAATAAAGTAGGCACTTCCCCGCCTTGGCAGCGCAAAATTCGGATAATGTCCCGCTGGGCCACATGATAAAGATAAGGCCCGGTGATGATGGTGGTCACTGCGCTCTGCTGGGGAGGGCTTTCATCTATTTAGCCTTCCACTAATTAAAATAACAACCTTCGTAAGTTGTAAAATTGGATGGTTGTGTGTTAGATGAATGTTACAAAATGTTGTTTCTAAACAGGAAAAAATGATAACGAAATAGAATAAGTGGGTTAAGCGCCAAAAAGGCATTCTATTTTTTGAAAGCCGGTTTAAAAGTCAAATTTTCTTTCCAATGCCTCTGCAGAAAAAATTTTAGCTCAAAAATCGTTAAAAAAAAGGCGATTTTATTGGGTTGAATTTCAGTTAAATCCACAGGAACGGAAATGACGGAGAACTTACCGTGTAGACCACAAACAATATACCCGAACTGACAACAATTATGTACCTTTGTGCGCCTTTTCTGAATCGCCTGTTGTACCGGCGACCCAACGCATTACTTGAATTATGACAAATTTTGATTTGATTGTTATCGGCAGCGGCCCAGGTGGTTATGTAGCTGCGATTCGCGCCTCCCAACTCGGACTTAATACTGCGGTAATTGAACGCGAAAGCCTGGGTGGGATTTGCCTGAACTGGGGCTGTATCCCCACCAAAGCACTCCTAAAAAGTGCTCAGGTCTTCGAATACTTGAACCATGCCAGCGATTACGGAATCAAGGTGGGTGAATCTACCGCCGATTTTAATGCGATCATCCAACGCAGCCGAGGAGTCGCGGATGGAATGAGCAAAGGGGTGCAATTCCTCATGAAAAAAAATAAAATTACGGTCATTAAAGGTACCGGTAAACTGGTAGCAGGTCCTAGCGTGTCGGTTACCGACGAAGAGGGAAAATCAACCACCTACACCGCTAAGCATATTATCGTCGCTACGGGCGGTCGGGCAAAACAACTTCTTAACCTGCCAATCGATGGTCAAAAAATCATCGAATACCGCAAAGCAATGTCCCTCGAAAACCAACCCAAACGGATGGTGGTGGTTGGTGCAGGTGCCATCGGAGTCGAATTTGGCTATTTCTACCACTCTATCGGGACCGAAGTGTCGATCGTGGAATTCATGGAACAGGGACTGGTCCCGAGAGAAGACGCCGATATCTCCAAAGAATTGGCTAAGTTATACGCCCGCAAAGGTATGAAAGTGTACGGCGGTTGGTCCGTAGAATCCGTAGATACCAGCGGAAAAGACATTAAGGTGCACGTGAAAAACCGCAAGGATGGTAAAATGGAAGTCATCGAATGCGATGTGGTACTCAGTGCTGCGGGGGTAACTCCTAATACCGAAAACATCGGTTTGGAAGACCTCGGCATTGCAACCGATCGCGGGTACATTAAAGTGGATGACTTCTACCAGACCAATGTGCCAGGGGTGTACGCCATCGGAGATGTCCTGGCTACCCAAGCCCTCGCCCACGTAGCCAGCGCAGAGGCCATCACTTGTGTGGAGAAGATTGCGGGTCACCATCCAGAACCCATTGATTACAACAACATACCAGGATGTACGTATTGTGTGCCAGAAGTGGCTTCTGTAGGCTATACAGAACAAGCTGCCAAAGAAGCAGGCCATGAGTTGTTGATCGGTAAATTCCCATTTACAGCCTCCGGAAAAGCAAAGGCCGCAGGACATTCTGAAGGGTTTGTGAAAGTAATTTTCGATAAAAAGTACGGAGAATTCCTCGGAGCACACATGATCGGGCACAACGTAACCGAATTGATTGCAGAAGTAGTGGTGGCACGCAAACTGGAATCCACCGGGCATGAAATTATCAAATCCATTCACCCACACCCCACCATGAGCGAAGCGATCATGGAAGCCGCCGCTGCTGCTTACGGTGAAGTTATCCACTTGTAAAACCATGCCAGCTCCCCATTTAATTGCTCCCTCCTTGCTTGCTGCCGATTTTACCCGACTCAAGGAAGATATGGAGATGGTAAACCGCAGTGAGGCCGACTGGTTTCACCTCGATGTGATGGATGGCCGGTTTGTCCCGAATATCACCTTCGGCATGTTCATTATCGAAGCGATGGCTAAAATTGCTCAAAAACCGCTCGATATCCACTTAATGATTGTAGAGCCAGAGCGGTATATTGAGCAATTCGCCAAGGTACAGCCAGAGGTGATCACCGTGCATTATGAGGCCTGTCCACACCTGCACCGCACCCTTCAGCAGATTAAGGCGACCGGGGCGAAAGCAGGTGTTGCCCTCAATCCGCATACTCCTGTCCATGTTTTAGAAGATATTCTGGAAGATATTGACTTGGTCTGCCTGATGTCGGTTAATCCAGGTTTTGGGGGCCAGAAGTTTATTTATCAAAGCTTATCCAAGACCCGTAAATTGCGGGATATGATTGAGGAGCGCAACTTGTCTACCCGCATTGAAATCGATGGGGGAGTAGGGCTTCAAAATGCAGAGTCTCTGTTGCAGGCAGGTGCAGATGTGCTGGTGGCCGGAAGCAGTGTGTTTGGCGCTTCGGACCCGGAGGCCGCTATTCGAGCGCTCAAAGCGTTTAGTCCGATGTTTGGATGAAAAAAGTAGATAAACTGCTATTAAAGAGTTTTGTAGGGCCATTTGTCGTTTCCTTCGGCGTGGCCCTATTTGTCTTGATCATGCAGTTCCTGTGGTTGTACATCGATGAAATCGCAGGAAAAGGGGTTAGTATCTTCATCATGATGGAGTTGATAGGCTACCTGTCGGTGTCCACGTTTCCAATGGCGCTTCCCATTGCAGTGCTGATTGCTTCCGTAATGGTAATGGGAAATTTGGCGGAACGCTATGAGCTGTCCAGTATCAAATCGGCCGGGGTTTCTCTGCTTCGAATTTTGCTGCCGCTGGCATTTGTTTGCACCGGAATTGCCTTTTTTTCCTACTTCACCTCCGATGTGCTAATTCCAAAGGCCAACCTAAAGTTTCGATCCCGCTTATTTGATATCCGCAAACAAAAACCTGCGCTGTCCATTGAAGAAGGCACCTTCAACGATGATTTTCGACAATTCGTAATTCGCGTAGGAGAGAAAGAAAAGGATGGGGAAACCATCGGAAAGGTGATTATTGAGGACCAAACCAATGTAGGTCGCTCTAAGTTTAACCAAATCTTGGCGGATAGCGGTCAAATGTTCACAACAGCGGATAAGCGCTTTTTTGTGATGCGCCTGTACAAGGGCGCCCAATACCAGGAACCTACCTCCAATGGGGTGGCCCAAAGTCAAAAATACCCGTTTATTCGCACCAATTTTGGCTCCTGGACCAAAGTGTGGGATATGCAGGAGTTTGAAATGAGCAGGACAGACGAGGACCGGTTCAAGTCGCAGCGCTCCATGCTCAGTGTCGCCGAACTGCGAAAAAGTGTGGACTCCCTCTACCAATTGATGGGTAATACCCAACAAGATGTAGCCTCCGACCTGATGACCAACCTCAAAAAAAATGCAACACCGATTCCCAACCCGGTTGAACAGGCCCAACAGGATTCCGCTCGCCGCGCTGGGGTGACCGGTATTCAGCAACCTCCAACTGCGAACGTAACCACTTTTCTGGAGTTGCCGCCAAATACGCCCATCCGCAAATCGGTGCTGGATACAGCTACCATGACAAGTATTTTGGATTGTTTCGAAGAAAAAGACCGGAAAACCATCCTGGATAATGCCCTCCGGCAATACCAGGTCAGTAAATCAGGTTTTGATAACCGAAAAAAACAATTTGAAAACAAGCAGTTGGAAATGGTAAAAACAGGCTACGATCTGTACAGCAAATACGCTTTTGCCTTGATTTGTCTGGTGTTTTTATTTATCGGTGGGCCCATGGGTGCTTTAATTCGGAAAGGCGGATTTGGTTATCCCATCTTGGTATCCATTATTTATTTCGTGGTGTTTATCTTTTTATCCATTTTTTGCCGAAAACTAACTGAAACCTATGTTTTAACGCCTCTATTGGGGGCAATTATGCCTGTATTAGTACTTGTTCCCATTGCAGTATTTTTGACCAACCGAGCGGTGAAAGATGCGCAAATGTTTAATGTAGAACCAATCGAGCGGTTTTTCCGCAGTCTAGCGGCTCGATTTAAGAAAAAACAGGCCCTTTAACTCATGGAGCGAAGTATTTGGAATCAACCTTGGTTTTTTATTCCGGTGCTGCTTTTTTATGTGATAGCATTGGTTTTTACACTCTGGGCCCCTTACGGTTATGAGATCATCTGGTTCAACCCACACCGGGTAGAACCTTGGAACACCTTTTTTGTTTGGGCTACTAGAATGGGTGAAGCGCCGCTTTGGATAACGGTTATCTTGTTCTTTTTGATTAAAAACCGGCCTTACGGACTGCTGCTTTTGGGAGCTTTGCTGTTGATGGCGCCGATTTCCTACTTGGCGAAAGACCTTATCGGTATTCCGAGGCCCAACACCTGGTTTGACCTACACCAACTTCAAGATTTATTGGTGAAAGTGCCCGGAGTTCCGCTGAACGGGGGCAATACGTCTTTCCCCTCCGGCCATACGATGTTGGCGGTTACCATGTTTAGTTTAGTGACCTTAATGTTGCCCTACAGGTGGCGCCGCTTTGGTCTTTTGTTCGCTATGTTAGCTTTGCTGACGGGCATTTCCCGCGTTTTTTTGGTTCAGCATTTTCTTAGGGACGTTTTGGCGGGGGCTGCCTTTGGCCTGGCAATTACAAGCCTGGTATGGTGGGGATATGGTCGCTGGAAGAGCTCTCAAAATACAATCGTTTCAGACAACCCTTCAGCCCCTTTGAGCACCAATGAATAGAATTGTGGTCTTTTTGTTAGCAGGGTTCTGGGTCGCTTGTGGCCCACGTTTAGACACGGTTGAACAGGTGGATTCGGAGGGAAATAAGATCGTGTACACCCGAATTCAATCAACTGGCCAAAAGCAGGGCGACTGGAAATGGTTTAATCCACAGGGAAACTTGATGGAATGGACGCAATACGAGGCAGATTCCTTGCACGGTTTTCGGCGAATGTATTATGAAAGTGGAGCTTTAATGTCAGAAGAGCAATTTGAACAGGGGGTTCCTATTGGGAGTTATCGTAAATTTTTTGAAAACGGGCAGTTTTATATCGTTCAGCCGTATCAAAATGGAAAATTGGAGGGATGGAGTGTTCGATATTATCCGAATGGAAAAGTGATGGAAGAGGTAATGTTGAAGAACAACGAGGAAAATGGACCTTTTAAAGAATATCATGAAAATGGAACCCTTCGGGCTACCGGTACGTATCAATACTTGGACGATGCTGCGGTAGAGCAGGGGGAACTGCAGGAATACGATAGTACTGGTACGCTGATCCGAATTGCCCACTGCGAATCGGGAATTTGTCATACAAAATGGAAAAAATAAATGCATAATCGGCTAGTTCATTCACTGCTATTGGGGCTGTTGCTTGGCTTTTCTCCGGTGGTAAAGGCCCAAATCACAGGGGGGCGCCACACGTTTTCCTTTCTGGAGCTTTCGCCCTCTGCCCGTGCTACTGCACTTGGTGGCAACCAGATTGCAGTGCGGGATGATGAGTTAGTGCTGGCATCCCTCAATCCTGCTGTGCTGAACCCCAGCATGAGCGGGCGCCTTGCATTTAACCACAATAGTTATTTGTCCGACATTAAGTACGGACATGTTGCCTACGGTCAGCAGTTGAACAAGCAGGGACAAATGATTTATGCCGCGGTCCAGTACGCAGATTACGGAGAAATTCAGCGCGCCGACGCTTTTGGGAACCTGATTGGGGAAATTCCGGTGAAAGAAACTGCCTTGACAGTAGGCCTCTCCCGTCCGCTTTCCCAAAAATTGGCGATGGGATTGAATATGAAACTCGCCATGTCCACCCTGGATGTGTACAGTGCCACCGCACTGGCAGCGGATGCTGGTTTTATCTATGCGGACACGGCGAAGCGGTACACCTTGGGATTGGTGTTGCGCAATGCTGGAGCGCAATTGACGACCTACTCCGGAAACCGGGAAGAATTGCCTTTTGACGTTCAATTGGGCTACAGCAAACAGCTTGAACACCTGCCGTTTCGGTTTACCGTGATCGCGCACCACCTCCACCAATGGGATATTCGTTTTGATGATCCCGCGTTGCGAGAAACCGGGACCACCGATTTTGGAGGGGTTGTTTCAGAACCCAAGGGAACACCGGGATTGGATAACTTATTTCGCCACCTCATTTTTAACGGCGAATTTCTATTGGGAAAAACAGAGGGATTTCGAATCCGTTTTGGATACAACCACCTGCGCAAGCGGGAATTAAGTGTTCTGAACTATAGTAGCTTGGCAGGGTTCAGCGCTGGTGTGGGTGTTAAAATCAACCGCTTTCGGGTTGATTTTGGCTATGGAGGCTTTCACTTGGGAGGAGGAACCGTTCATTTTGGAATTGGAACCAATTTAAAATCATTTATATAACCACTTTTACCATGCGATTTCCTGTCCAAAACCTGCTCCTCTCCGCCCTTATGCTGGCAAGTTGCTCTTCCGACCCTAGCGCAGAAGCGGATCGAACTGCTTTCTCAGCAAAGCCCTTGGAAGAAAAAAAGGCTGAACCCACTTTGTATGTGGTGAATGTGGATCAGCTACAACTGAGGGACCAACCCACCCAAAAGGGTTCAAAAGTGCTTAATAAGTGCCAGGAAGGTGCCTTTCTTTGGGGAACCGGTCAACGCTCCTCTCAAATGGAAGAAGCCGTACTGAGAGGAATCCCATACAAGGATGTTTTTGTAGAGGTGCAAACGCAGGAGGAACAGCCCGTAAAAGGGTGGTTGTTCGCCCCCGGTGTGACCGCAATCTATGTGGGATCTACGGAGAATGCGCCCAACCTTCCGCAACTGGCTGCCTTTGCCGGGTTCTTGAAGGCATTACCTACTCAGGAAATGGGCAGTGGTGGAAAGGCTTGGAACTACGTACAAAATCAATTTGGAAACGCCTCCGGTGCTCTTGCCGATGCCGTTTATATTTTGCTACACCAATTTTTGTTCCGAATGGAAGTAGAAGGCGAGTTTTATACGCAAGTGGAAAAGTTGCGCTGGACGCCCGAGGATTATACAGCGGTCTCGGAAGATCGGTTTGATATGCGAAAATACCCGGAAAGCAGGGCTTTTTTCGAAAATGGCTTTCGCTTTGAAGCCGGTGAAGGGATGCTGTACCCAATTGCAGACTGGCAACGCCTTCATGCGTTCTTCGGTCCAAAAGTTAGCCCAGTCATGAAAAAATACCTGGATCAGGAAGTCATAGAAAAACGCGAACTGGAAACGGAAGATGCAGGCATTGTTATTCCAGTCGAACAAATTGCCGAACGAGCGGTTTTTTGGGAGCGCTTTCAAAAAGAACACCCTCAGTTTGTACTCGCTGACCAAGTGCAAATATCGGCTCGTTGGACTCGGGAACTACTGTTTTTTGGAGCGGACAATACCCCTCTGTTTGACTATCAGACCAAACAGATCCAACCGGAATTTAAAGCGGCTTGGCAAATGGTACAGCAGAAATACCCAGAAACACAAATAGCCAAAAAATGCAAGGAAATCACCGACCTGTGCACAGCAAACGGTTGGAAATATACCAAAGAGATCGAAAAATGGGTTGCTACCAATCAGGAGCAACGGTAAACACATGACTATGCAATTAGAGAATGATTTGTTATTGAGAGTGGCAAATGGGGCATCCGTAGAACGGCCACCGGTCTGGTTAATGCGGCAAGCAGGCCGTATTCTCCCTCAATACCGGGCTCTACGCGCCAACTTTCCCGATTTTAAGGCTTTTGTGAAAAACCCGGCGGCCGCCTCAGAGGCGACCATCCAACCGGTGGATGAGCTCGGTGTGGACGCCGCTATCATCTTTTCTGATATCCTGGTGGTGCCCGAAGCAATGGGGCTGGATTATGAAATGATTGAAGCCAAGGGACCTAAATTTCCCACCACCATCGAGCAGGCTTCCGATGTGGAGCAATTGCGCTCTGGAGCGGAAGCAGCAGCCTCACTTTCGTATGTCTGGGAGGCGCTGGCGCTTACTAAATCAAACTTGCAGGGTAGGGTGCCCTTAATCGGTTTTGCCGGGGCGCCTTGGACGATCTTTGCCTACATGGTAGAGGGAGGAGGTAGCAAAACCTTTTCCAAAGCACGTCGGATGCTGTACCAACAGCCCGAAACCTCGCATGCCTTGCTTCAAAAAATTACAGATACCACCATTGCTTACCTTCAGGGCCAAATCAAGCATGGAGCGGATCTGATTCAATTGTTTGATTCCTGGGCTGGGGAATTAACGCCGGAGCAATACCGGGAATTTGCTGCCCCTTACCTGGCACAGATCGCAAAGGCACTACCAGAGGTTCCCAAGACTGTTTTCGCAAAAGGCGCTTGGTTTGCCTTGGAAGATTTTGCTGAAATGCCTTGGCAGGTGGTTGGATTGGATTGGAATATTCCGCCAGCGTTTGCGCGGGCGCGGGTAGGTGCTGATAAAGCACTCCAAGGTAATTTTGATCCTTGCGCCCTTTATGGAAGTGCTGAAACAATCCGGGAGAGGGCCTTGGAAATGGTGAGGGCTTTTGGACCTAAACACATCGTTAACTTGGGCCACGGTGTTTACCCGGATACCCCACTGGAAGGAGTTCGTACCTTCGTTCAGACCATCCAGTCGGTTCGATATTAGAACGAAGGAGGTAATGTCGAATGCAGAATGTCGAATTTCGAAATGCTGCATTCGACATTTCGCCCAGTTTATAACCGCCCCCAAAATCTATTTAAACCCAATCACTAAGCGCCAACCATCTACACTAACCCAAGGGCACGTAGCCTACCGCTGTTATTATAAGGAAATCAATTGTCCAAGTAAGGTCCTGGTCCGCCCGGTCAAATGTTTCTTTTTTATGTTTGATTTCAGCTAGACGTAAGAGTTACTTGGAATACAGGTAAATAACTTCACAGTGGCAGGGTGCAGCCCTATAAATTAAGTGCCGTGATTGGGAATAATGCACCCATCCAAGAGGCTTTAGCCCTGCAATCTCAATAGCCCTTGAAATCTCAATACAGCGATTGTTCATTCCGCAGGAGTCCCCATTTTTGCACTTTTTATTGAAAATCATTGGTCATCCCCATTCGGGATGAAAATCAAAACGAGCGTTTGCCCACCACCGTTTGGTTAATGTCTTACGCTCTAACTTAACTTCTTCCGCTGTATTAAACCCACCTCAAAAAAGGAGCATTAAATTGGGCAGACCAGGGGCCTCATTAAGCAATTGATTCCCTTAACTTAAAGGCGGTAAGCCGCAAGCGGCTCTCCCCTCTGTTTTTACATCCGCAGATCCACTACTTTTACGCCAGGAAACTGACTGGCATTTAGGGCAAAGTGACCGGAAGGGAAGGCTTTGTTGGTTTTAAGCGTACCCAAGGTGAACGTAAAGCGGCCACCATCTTTAGCAAATGCTTTGATGCTTTTGATGCTGCTGCTCTTTTCATCGATGCTCAGGCGCATTTTGGAGTATTCAGAGTTTTTGGCCTTGGGTTTAAACTCCACTTGGGTCAGCACAACGTTGTTTTCAGTAACCTTGTCCGTAATAGCGTAGAGGTAGTCCCCTTTTTGGTAGCGGTTTAGCAGTTCCTTAGGGGTCATAAAACCACTTCCACTGGCCTCATCGGGATCTGCATCGGTGATTTGTATCTCTTTGTTTTGTTTTACGAAAATCCAGGTGGTTTTTCCATCACTAGCGACGATTTGGTCATCCATATCCAGTCGAAATTTGGATCCATCCTGGCTGATGGTTCCTTTTTGGGTCTGTTTGGGCTGTCCAGGCAGCTCAATAGACAGCGAAAAACCGGCCTCAACGGTTTTGTAAGCCTCGTATTTTTTCCGAACCTTATCCAGCAAAACTTTTGCTTGCGGGTCGGATTTTTCGGCCGGGGCAATGGATTGAGCACAAAGGCTCGAAGAAAAAGCAAGGAGGGCCAGCGTGGCCAAAAATGAAAAGCGCATAATTGGTTGGTTTCAATACTCCATTGAACGTAAACTTTTGCTTTAGGTTGTGTGCCCTCCCGTTAATTATCGTTAAATCCCATAAAAAGAGCAAAGTACACCGGATGGAGTGGATGGTTTGGATCCATCCCTACCTTGTTTGTGCTCTTTTGGGAAGTGATCCCGTGGGTAAAAATGAAATTTCGGACGCATTCTCTCCGCTCATACACCTTTTATAGGCTGAATTTGGTGGAATGAACGTATTTATGTAGATTAAAAATATTATTTTTCAATAGCAGTAATTTTTGAAACAATAATTAGTTGCAATGGATAGTTCCACGCTCTGGTTGGCTTATTCAATCAAATTGAAAATTATTGATTTTCATTGGATTATTCCTTTCTACCCGTAGAATGGTATTTTTAATTGTTTTAATGTTTCTGGCACAGCATTTGTAAATGAGATGTTGTCTGAGTATCCCCCTTTATCAGTCAGTTGTTCGATGTTTTCTTAATCACTTTTTTCCCGTTTGTAATAAATGATTCGTTTTAATCGTCCGTATCAGACCAGCCAGCAAGGCGTCGGGGGGCTTCAGTTACTTTCTAATTTTCCAAACCCATTTGTCGAAATGACGATGCTTCGGTTTCATTTACCCGAAGCAGCCTTTATAGTACTGAGCATCTTTGATGCACAAGGGCAGGTAGTCACAAAGAAAGAGGGAGCGTTTGAAAGTGGAGAAAATCAATTAGTTCTTCAACGCCAGGATCTTCGCGAACCGGGGATTTATGAGTACCAGATTGAAACCCCTGATGCGGTCACTGAGCGCAGAAAATTAGTAATGTTTTAGGCCCTCGCCGACAAAAATCCAATTTCGCCCTTCCAAATCGCTTTCGGAGCCTGGTCTTTTCCAAAAAGACCAGGCTATTTTTTTATGCAATACAATAGAAAGTCCTTGTTCAACGTTCGTAGAGTTTCAGATTAAAAACGTGTAACAAAATTATCCAAGCTATTTTGATTCTACCGTTTGGAGGCTTGGGAAAAAAATATTTTATATTCTCTTTACACCCTAGTAGACCTATATCAAAAATTCTTGCCTACCTTAGCCTTCAGCTATTTATTGAGTACAAAAAGGCCTGTGTTGACCTTCTACCACTTCAACACCTAATTCATCATGAGTGTACCACCAGCGATCAAGTTCGCCCCTCGGAAACAAGCTGATTTTTATGCCACCCTGACCGCACGTGTAAACGATTATTTTAAACAGAGTAAAAAAGAAAAGACCGGAGATATTCGGTTGTATATCAAAAGTGCAGTTCTACTTACTAGTTACATTCTTCCTTTTGTACTCTTGCTAAGTTTGGATTTCTCTGTTACCTGGACCCTTATTTCTTATGTAATTATGGGTTTTGGTATGGCTGGGATAGGCTTTAGCATTATGCACGATGCCAATCACGGCGCCTACTCCAAGTCACCTCTTGTCAATAAAATTATGGGATACACCATGCATTTTGTGGGAGGCAGTGCCGCGCTATGGAGGATTCAACACAATGTCTTACACCATACGTATACCAATATTCATGGGCACGATGAGGACATAGCCGACAAGCCGATTCTCCGGCTCTCACCGGAAGGAAAGTGGTATCCCATTCATCGATTGCAACAATATTATGCTATTTTGCTGTACGGCCTGTCTACGATTTCCTGGGTGACCACGAAAGATTTCCGGCAGCTGCGCCAGTATATCAAGGAAGGGATGCTGGAAAAAATTGGTGGCAACGCAACTCAAATTTACTTGGAGCTCATTGTAAGCAAGGTGCTGTATTTCGTAGTTTTCTTTGGTTTGCCGTTGTGGTTGGGTAATTTGAGCTATGGCTGGTACTTGCTTGGTTTTTTATTCATGCACCTGATTGCTGGGGTGGTTACCACAGTGGTGTTTCAATTAGCCCATGTAGTGGATCATACGGACTTCTTCCAGCCCAATGACGCTAATCAGTTGCCGAATGCCTGGGCAGAACATCAGATGCGCACCACGAGTAACTTTGCTCGGAAAAATAAATTGCTTTCCTGGTATGTAGGGGGATTGAATTTTCAAATTGAACACCACCTTTTCACCCATATCTCGCATGTGCACTACAAAGACATTGCACCAATCGTGAAAAAAACGGCAGAAGAGTTTCAGATTCCCTATTACGAACACAAAACCTTGGGCCAGGCCATTTATTCACACTGGGAAATGTTAGGGAAACTGGGAAGAAAGGAAGTGGTATCGTTGACGTAACATTATTTTTCAGACAAAAAAAGGGGGAAATGAGCTTATCCAGTTCGTTTCCCCCTTTTGTCATTTACAGACTCAGTAAAAAGCCAATCGTAAAATTGGCATCCCAGTCAAATACAAACTGCTTACACCCCGTTGACTCGGCGATGCTTTGGTAAATCGTTAGCCCATTTACCTGCTTGTCGCCAGATGCTTTTATGGTCTCAGGGGCTGGAAGCACTGTGTAGCGTTCTTTTCCGTTTCGAACTTTTTTGGCAAATTCAAATGGAACCCCTCCGATAATAAAACAAGTGCTGGTCAGGCTACTCGGAATTTGAGCGGATTTGGATTTCAAGTCGGTGCGAACGTCAGAGGCATTGGTGCCATTTTGAGAGTATTTAGAGCCAAAACTTTCAAAGGCCTTGACTTGCCCCGCAGATTTCCAAGATACTTTGGTATTGCCAGAACCAATATCCACTACAAAGGCGCGTCCTGAATATGCTTTAGGAAGCACGCATTTAAGGGCGTATTCACCCTCCTGCTCTGGCGTAACGGTATTGACATAGTATTTCATTCCCGTCAGGGTCTTGATAATCTGGTCTGTTACAGCTACTTTTTTCGCTCCGGAACTGATCACAAAGTGGATATCACGAGGAGCGACTCCATAGGCCACCATTTCGCTGATGTATTGCTTCAAACCATCTTTCACATCTGCATCGGAAGTCATGTTTTCATAGACCAGGCTGGCACCATAATCGGCTTTTTCTAACTTCCAGTTGCCTTGTTGATCGATGCGGACGATAAAAGAGTTGAAGCCTGTTGCACCCAATTCCACCACACCTTTCAGTTTTCCGCTGACAGGATCGGCAGGTCGGAATTCAAAGGCGGCCGTGGCGGCCGTTGGACGGTTGCTGTCAGTTGCTGGTGCAGTAGCTTCTTCGGTGGAGGGAGTGCTGGTGCTGGTTTCGGTCTGTTCGGAACCCAAGCTGAATTTAGGAAGCAGTTTGGTGACTGCGAAGTAGACGCCACCAACTACTAAGAGGGCGATGAGTAATCGGGAAAAGGAGGTTAATCTTGCCATGATGTATGCAGGTTGTTAAACAATTCGGTTGCAAAAGTGACCCCCTGCCAGCCATGCTGAAGGGAATCATGGACCAACGTGATGGATTCATCGCGCAACGTAGATAAAAAATCTACGGATAGATCTCTTTGACGGCTGCTTTCAGGGTGTTCATCATTAGGGCGGTCACCGTCATGGCGCCCACTCCTCCCGGTACTGGGGTAATGTAGCTGCATTTTGGGGCGACAGCCGCAAAATCAACATCGCCCACCAAACGAAAACCCGATTTGCGGCTGCTGTCCACGATTCGGTTGATGCCCACATCAATCACCACTGCGCCCTCTTTGACCCAGTTTCCCTTAATAAATTCCGGGATGCCGATGGCGGCCACTACAATATCGGCTCGGCGGACTTCCTCCGCCAATTGTTGGGTCCTTGAATGCGTTAAGGTAACCGTACAGTCCCAGCCTTTTCTGGACAACAAGATACTCATCGGGGTGCCTACAATATTGGATCGTCCGACCACCACACAGTGTTTACCTGCAGTAGGAATATGGTAGCGCCTTAGGATTTCGAGGATGCCAAAAGGAGTA
>CANHDG010000048.1 GCA_947459365.1 Saprospirales bacterium | reverse complement strand
CTCGACGAAGAACCCTCTACCCTCCTCGGAATTGCTATCCCAGAACTGCGCCAAAAATTCAATAGCATCGCCCCCGAAATAATCGTCCCCTGTGAGGTAGTACTCCCAGATCAATCAGACGTACAAATCACTATCCCAAAAATCGGTGATAAAAAAAGCCTGCTCGATCTCGCCGATAAAAATGTACAATACCACCTACTCCAAAAAAAACGCCAGGAAGCCAACCAAACAGGCCGAATGACGTCCTCCGAACGTATCCTTCGAACTATGCAAAAGGACCTCAACATGCCCGTCCTACCCCTGCACATCGAATGCTTCGATAACTCTAACCTGCACGGAACCAACCCCGTATCCAGCTGTGTCGTCTTTAAAAATGCCAAACCCAGCAAACGAGACTACAGACACTATAATGTAAAAACAGTAGAAGGCCCTAATGACTTCGCTACCATGGAAGAAGTCGTATACCGACGCTACAAACGACTACTGAACGAAGGAGAATCACTGCCACAGCTCGTAATCATCGATGGAGGCAAAGGCCAACTCAGCGCAGCCATGAAAAGCCTTCGTGCACTAGGGATCGAAAACCAACTAACCGTGGTCGGAATCGCAAAAAAGTTAGAAGAAATCTATTTCCCCGACGATCCCGTACCCCTCCACATCAATAAAAAATCAGAATCACTGAAAGTTATTCAACACGCCCGAAATGAAGCCCACCGCTTCGGTATCACCTTCCACCGCCATCAACGAAGCAAAAACTTCGTCGGAACCGAACTCACCGAAATCCCAGGGATCGGCACCAAAACAGCCGAAAAACTATTACAACACTTCGGATCAGTAGGCACACTAAGAACCGCTGAAGACTCCACCGTCATCGAAGTAGTCGGAAAAGCCGCAGCCGCAAAAGTAAAAGCCTACTTCCAACAAGGCGAAAAAGAAACACCCTAACCTCCCTCTCTCTTACATCCCCTACCTAAAAGCCCCGTACCAGTACCCCGCGCGCTCCAACGTACAATATCAATCCCAATTCCAATCCCCAAAACCAAATACTCCAATACTATCCAACCAAAATGCTCCTGGTAAAGCCCCGCCGCATAATGACTGTAAGAAAAATAAACCACCCAAGTCCAAACAAGCGGAAATACCCACCCAGTCCCCAAACTCAACACAAACGGCACTAACACGTACCAAGGATGAACCGTCGCCGAATTCAATAAATAAGTTGTCCATAATACCAAAAAAGCAAACTGCAACTCCTCCATCTTCCAATACCGCCTACGATAAAATAACACCGCCAAACAAACCGCTAAACTAAAGGTAGCAGAGGCTAAAACAGGACTTACCAGCCTACCTTCATGCCATCCCGTAATCCACCTCGACCCATATGCTCCAAGGTAATACACACTCGCATTAAACTCAAACTGCCTAAAATACAACCCCACACTCGCCCATAAATGCCCGATAACCGAGACTTTAGCCAAGGGTAAAAAATAAATCAATAAACTAACAAGGCCTACTCCTGCAAATTGAATTGCCCGCCGCTTCCCCAACCAAACAAGTACTACCGGCAACACTAACAAAGGCAATAGTTTCACCGAAACCGAACTCGCCCATAAAACTGCCGCTAAACGAACCCGCCCCACCTGCAACGCCCAACAAAACATCAGCAAAAAACCCACCATCAATCCCTCAAAATGAACATTTCCAACGGTCTCCAAAATAACCAAGGGGTTAAAAGCATACCAAACTAAGCCCACTCGCTCCAACCCCACCTGCACCTTTCCCAAAAAAAAGCCCAAAGCAATCATCGTAAATAATTCACCAATGAGTATCAATAACTTTAATGCCATCAACGACACCCCAATCTCTCCAGCTCCTAGCCGGACCGATAACCAATAAACAAACTGACTTAACGGTGGATACACCGTATGGTAATCCGGCGAATTCATTCGCTCCAATAAAACCACCGCATACGATGGCAATGAACCCAATTCCATGGCCTCCCTCGGCGTGTATAAAAATGGATGAACTCCCGACTCTACCATCATGCCATCCCACAAAAATCGACACCAATCATCTGACAAATTAGGCGTGCTGAAAACGAATAAAAATCGCAAAAAAATCCCCAACCCAATCACCTGCTTCCATGTTATACCAACCATTAAATCGGACTCAAACCGAATCATCAACAAATAAAGCCCAAACAAGAGCGAATAATAACCCATTAGATCGGTAAAGGAACCGCGGTCCACAAAATACCCGACCCAAACCAACATTATGGCAAAAAACACCATCCAAACAACTAAAAGAGCCCGTCTTAATCCCATTGTGTCCATTGTATCAGTGCAATAATCCACAATTATCCGGATAATTTCAACTACTTTTGCATTCACCCATCCACTTAATACACATTAGCCCACCCATGAGCGCCGTCTTAAATACTACTTTCCCCCAATTCCAATACCAACGCCCCGATCTAGATGCCGTCACCAAACAATTTGACGACCTCCTCCAACGATTCGAAAAAGCAGCCTCCGCCCAAGAACAAGCAAAAGTGTTGGATGAACTGCTACCCATCCGAAATTCTTTTTCGACGATGTACAATCTCTGCTACATCCGACATACCCTCGATACCACCGACCCCTTCTACGAAGCAGAAAATACCTACTTCAATCAACAAGTACCTCACTACGAAGCCCTTCAAAACCGGCTTGCCATTGCCTTACTCAATTCCCCTTTTCGGACAGAATTGGAAGCACAAATGGGCAAACAATTGTTCACTCTGACCGAACTCGCACTTAAAACCTTCCAACCTTCCATTCTCGAATTGCTCGGAAAAGAAAATGAACTCAGCAGCGAGTACACCCGATTAAAAGCCCAAGCCATCATTGAATTCGAGGGAACCTCCTATAACCTCAGCAGTATTTACCCCCTCGAACTCTCCGATAACCGTGACCTGAGAAAACGCGCATCCATAGCTAAATGGAATTTTTACCAAGAAAAAGCAGCTGAAATCGATACCATTTTTGACCAAATGGTCAAAACTAGGCACGAAATTGCTATAATACTAGGCTACACCAACTTCGTAGAAGTAGGCTACGCCCGCATGCGCAGGTCCGACTACAACCCAGAAATGGTCGCTAACTTCCGCAAACAAGTGCGAGAACGAATCGTCCCCATCGCCACCAAACTCTATCAAAGACAACAAAAACGCCTCCAACTTAGCCAGCTAAGCTGGTATGATGAAGAGTATAAATTTGCATCTGGCAACCCAAAACCCATCGGCTCACCCGAAGAGATCGTCGCAAATGCGGCAAAAATGTACGCCGAACTCTCCCCCGAGACCAACGATTTCTTCCAATTCATGCAGCAAAATGAACTCATGGATCTGGTAAACCGCGCCGGAAAAGCACCCGGTGGATACTGCACCTACCTAACAAATTATAAAGCCCCGTTCATCTTCTCTAACTTTAATGGAACCAGTGGAGATATCGATGTGCTAACCCATGAAGCAGGACACGCCTTTCAAGTATGGCTAAGTGGTCAACAATTTAAATATGAAGAGTACCAGTGGCCTACCAGCGAAGCAGCCGAAATCCACTCCATGAGCATGGAATTCCTGACTTGGCCTTGGATGAACCTATTCTTCGGCGAACAAACAGAAAAATACCAGTTCATGCACCTCGCCAATGCCATTCAATTCATCCCTTATGGCGTAGCAGTAGACGAATTTCAACACCTGATTTATCAAAACCCCAACCTGAGCCCAGAAGAGCGCCATGCAACCTGGCGAAATCTAGAAAAAATATACCTCCCCCATCGACAATACGAAGGATTGCCCTTCCTCGAAAAAGGTGGATTCTGGCAAAAACAAAGCCATATCTTTAATAATCCCTTCTACTACATCGATTATACCCTGGCCCAAATTTGTGCCTTCCAATTTTGGGTAAAAGACAGAAAAGACCATTCAACTGCCTGGGCTGATTACCTTCGCCTCTGCCAAGCAGGTGGAAGCCGCTCCTTCCTCGACCTGGTCAAATTGGCCAACCTTAAATCTCCCTTCGAAGATGGGTGCATCGATACCGTTATCGAAGAAATTAACCAATTCCTTCATCAGGTGGATGACCATCAGTTCTAATAAAAACAATCCAAAAGTATATCTCATGTTCAGAATAAGCGCCCTGCTCCTGCTGCTCCTTTTTTCCGGATTTAACACCCAACCAACCGTCAAACTGGCACTTCTTAAATACGCAGGGGGCGGCGATTGGTACAATGATGTCAATTCACTAAAAAACTTAGCCAAATTCTGCAACGACAACCTAAAAACCAACATCGATCTGGAATATGGAACGGTCGAACCAGGTAGTGCCGAGCTATTTAACTACCCATTGGTGTACGCAACTGGCCATGGAAATATGATCTTTAGTGACCTGGAAGCCCGAAACCTGCGTACCTACCTCGAAGCAGGTGGATTCCTCCTCCTCAATGATGACTATGGTCTCGACCCATTCGTACGCCCAGCAATGAAAAAAGTCTTTCCAGAACTGGACTTTGTCGAACTGCCTTTCGCACACCCGATCTACCACCAGAAGTACGACTTCAAAAATGGAGTTCCTAAAATTCATGAACACGATGGCAAACCCGCCCAAGGCTTCGGCCTCTTCTGGCAAGGTCGCTTAGTATGTTTCTATAACTTCGAGACCGACCTAGGTGATGGTTGGGATGACGTACATAAAGACCCAATCGAACTGCGTACCAAAGCACTTCAAATGGGCGCAAACATTATTCAGTTCGCATTCGGACAATAAGTCATACCTACCAACTTAAATGATATCCATCCCTTCGGTCTAACATCACTGTATAAAATGCTCTACCTTATTCCAACTCCTATTGGCAACCTCGAAGACATCACCCTCCGAGCGCTCCGGATCCTAAAAGAGGTAAATGTCATTTATGCAGAAGATACCAGAACTACCCGGTTCTTATTGGACCATTACGAAATCAAAACCCCGCTTCGTTCGTTCCACGCCCACAATGAGCACAACCTGGCAGAAAAAATTGCAGATGAAATCGGTGCCGGTATGGAGGTAGGACTCGTTAGCGATGCCGGAACTCCTGGCATCAGTGACCCTGGCTTCCTCCTGGTCCGTGCCTGCGTCCAAAAAAACATCCCTGTTACCTGCTTACCCGGAGCAACCGCCTTTGTACCTGTCCTGGTCGCCTCCGGACTGCCAACAGACACCTTCCATTTTGACGGTTTTCTACCGCACAAAAAAGGACGACAAACCCGACTGCGCTACTTGGCGACCCTGCCCCATACCTTCATACTATATGAATCCCCCTTCCGATTAATCAAATGCCTGGAAGAACTCGCATCTGTATGCGGCGAAGATAGATTGGCTTGTGTCGGCAGAGAAATAAGCAAAAAATTTGAAGAAATAAAAACGGCCTCTCTAGCAGATCTCAAACAACACTTTAGCCAAAAAGAAGTGAAAGGAGAAATTGTAGTAGTGGTCAGTGGCCTCCCTAATCCCAAAAATGCCAAATAACTGGAAACAGATCGCGCTTGGGGTATTCCTGGTTTTTCTCACATTCCCCGAATGGAACCCCGTACTAGGACTAGGTATTGATCCTTCCTGTGCCTGGCTTTACAACTACCTGCTCGTTGAGCAACCACATACCCTCGCTCGTCTAATTTTCCCACACGGCCCCCTCGACTTTCTTCAATCGCCACTTCCAATTGGCTTTAACCTAGAAATCGCTCTAGCGTTTGATGTATTATTACGCCTCCTGTTTGTTTGGTCAGGCTTACTTATCCTACCCTCTAACTCCCCAAAACGCTTTTGGATCCAAGTCGTTTTGCTGACCGTCGGTCTGATACTCAACCGAATGGATGTGCTTCTTTTTGCCACTTCCGCCCAGTTTATACTATTAGCACTCCAAAAAAACAAAACCAGCTGGCTGTACCCTGCTGCGTTCCTTAGCGTCATCGGCCTGTTTACCAAAACGGCCATCGGGATGCCAGGCACCCTCATGCTGGGAGCGGCTGCCGTTTATTTATCCAGCTCCGCCAAAAAAATACCCTCGCTGCTGGCCGGAGTAGGAATAATCCCCGCTTTCGCTGCCCTCCTCTGGTACTCCATTATTGGAAATATGGATGGGTTTGTGCAAATGATGAAGGGAACTCTTTACCTCATCCAAGGGAATTCAAGTGCCGTCTGCCACTACCCTCCCAACAACTGGTTCCTGTTAGGTACCTTCTGGTCCGCCTGGATTGCTTGGCCACTCCTGGTCGGGAAGGAAAAGATTGATCGGCTTTACTGGGGAATGCTCAGCCTTCCACTTTTCGCCTTTTGGAAATACGGGATCGCCAGAGAAGATATTTGGCACCTGTACACCAGTTATCGAGCCATTCTCTGGATGGTGGGCACGCTCTTAATCCTGCATTCAAAATGGAATTCCCAAACATTCCTTTTGGCACTACTGACCGTCGGAAGCTTTTACCTTAACCTCCGTTCAGCAGAAGGATTCGTACATTTTGCAGTCAAACCCCTAGGGTGGAAGCGCGTGTATGAATGGACATTCCACTTCAATCAAAAGAAAAAAGAAGCCACTGAAAACAGTAATACCTCCATCGCCCCCCATAAAATACCGGACTCCATCCGCAACTATATTGGCAGCAAAACCGTGGATATTTTTCCTTGGCACTACACATACGCAGCCGCAAATCAGTTTAATCTCCAACCTCGACATATTCCTCAAAGTTATGCAGCCTACCATCCGTGGCTGGATCAACTAGATGCCTCCTTTTTTGACAGCGCAGAAGCCCCAGAAATACTCCTCATTCACTTAAAAAACCCATCCGAAATGGGACAATTCATGGGTATCGACGATCGATACCTGCTCCAAGACGCCCCCAAAACCCTCCTTTCTATCACAAACCACTACAAAGTTGTTTTTCGCCAACCTAACTACCTAATCCTAGAACGCAGCGCTCATAAGCATCTGATTTCCTCAAAATCATTCCCGTATACACACGGATGGCGGCCTCCAAAAGGACAAACCGGAATCGCTTTACTCAAAATACCCTTCCAACAATCATGGATAGGTCAATTGAAATCAGTCTTCTATAAATCAGATCCCATTCTAGCAGACGTTTACCTGCAGAATTTTCAAAGACGAATCAAACTAGTACCTGCTCTTACAAAAGAAGGCGTCTGGATAGCACCTTGGCTCGAAGAAGTTTCCCCCGGGAAAGAGCCCTTCCTTCTACCCGATTCTATAAAATTAGTAGCAGGAAATAAAAATTGGGCATCAGATCCATCCAACTGGCAGATTGAATGGATTGAGGTAGATACAACCGGTGAAATGTTGCCGACTCATTGGAAACCAGCCTCAAAAGCCCTGCAAAAAGTCGGTGAGTTGGATACAGCGGAAACCGTAGCGGCAAATGGCTTTTCCTCCAATTGGAAACAGGCCTATACTTGGGATATCAAAAGACAAGCACCACCTGAATTTACCTTAACTGCGTTCGTACAATCACCCATCAATGCTGGATGCGGCCACCTAGTCCTGAGCACTTACGATACTACCGGCAACGAAATTCATTACCAATCCACTGAGTATTGCGGAATGGGTATTGGAACAGCGATGGACTGGCCGGTAAGCCTCAAGGTACGCCTCCCAAAAAATACACCTGCCCACTACGAAGTAAAAGCCTACTGGTGGAATGCAGGAAACAAGGAAATTCAACTAAAAAAGTTGGAGATATGGAAAGCGGACTAATAATTTTTATAAAAATTGTTTTGAATTTTAGTTAACAAACCTACTTTTGTATTATAATTTACAACTGAAGACATGAGTTCGTTTTTTTAACAATCAATTTTTTCTATCATGATTAACAAAGTAACCCTTATTGGTCGTCTGGGAAACGACCCTGAAGTACGCCACCTAGACGGTGGTGCCGCAGTAGCGAGCGTTTCACTCGCCACGAATGAAAGCTACAAAGACAAAGATGGCAACTGGCAAGATCAAACTGAATGGCACAACGTGGTCATGTGGAGAGAGATGGCTGAACGAGCAGGAAACATGCTTAAAAAAGGGATGCTAGTTTTTGTAGAAGGCAAAATCACCTACCGAAAGTACACGGATAAAGAAGGGGTTGAACGCCGGACAACAGACATCGTAGCGAATTCGTTTAGACTATTGGAAAAACGGGAAGGAGGTTCCAATGAAAACCGTTTTCCACCGAGTGAACCAGGAAGTTCAATGGGAATGGGAGCAGGAGCGCAAACATCCTCCCCAGGAGAAATGAGTCCAGGTTCAGATGATTTGCCGTTTTAAGACTACTACACCAAAAACAAACACACCGTTATGAGTTGGCTAATCGCCGGTTTGAGTATTTATATTGCACTGGTATTGGCTGAACGTGCCATCGTTGCCATAACGCCCTATGAAATGGAGCAGCTTCGGGCCGAGGATTCCACCTCGGCCCGTCGTGCATTACTGGTTCTTGGAGAAAACAGCAGGCGATCACTCGCGGCATTAGCCTTAGGCCGCTTTCTGATCCTCCTACTTTTAGTCCTTCTCAGCTCTACACTTCTCTCTTCTTCCCAGATTTGGAACACAGAACTGTTCTCTCTTTCTCAAAGTCAAGGAATGGCTATTCGCACTGCCGCCATCCTTTCAGCGTTTATTCTATTAATTACCCTGCTATGGCAAATTGGTAAAATCAATCTCCGACGTGACCAGTTCCCCATCGCAGGAAAATGGTTGCGCCGTCTTTCTTGGCTCCCTATGGCTTGTTCCACCTTGTTTAACCCTTTGTTACCCAAAAAAACAGTACCAGAAGAGGAGGTATTGAAGGAAGAAGAATCAACAAAAAACCAAAAAAGCCGAAGAAGAGACATTGAAATGCTTAAAAGTATTGCAAAATTTGGAGAGGTGACTGTACGGCAAGTCATGCAACCCCAACCCAAAATTGTTGCGGTCGAACAAAGCGCCTCTTTCCATGAAGTATTGACCACCATCCGGAAGGCTGGATTTTCTAGAATCCCAGTGTTCGCTGACGGCATGGATAATATTTTTGGCGTACTCTATATCAAAGACATTGTCGCACACTTGGACAAACCGCCCCATTTTAACTGGCAAGAAAAAGTAAGAACCGATGTACTAATCGTCCCCGAGACAAAACCGATAAGCGAGTTATTACAAGAATTCAAATTGGAAAAAAAACACCTGGCGCTTGTCGTGGATGAATACGGAGGGACAGCTGGACTGGTCACACTGGAAGATATCCTAGAAGAAATAACGGGAGAAATAAGGGATGAATTTGATGAGGCCAATGAAATCCCGCCCTATGAACAATTAGATGCCCAGCACTACCGGTTCTCTGGAAGCACCATGATTAATGATGTCTGTGAAATAGCAGGAATCGACCCAGAAACCTTCGATCGAGTTCGGGAAGATGCCGACACCATTGCAGGCTTGGTACTCGAACTGACGGGAGAGATTCCCACCACAGGCACACAAATCTCTTGGGGCCAGTATACCTTCACGGTAGAAAAAGCAGATAAACGCCGAATCGAGGTGGTTCTTATGGCAATTCAGGCTGACTAAAAAGGGATTTTTCCACCAGCTCACAGATAATGTGCCCCACCAATATATGGGATTCCTGAATCCTAGGCGTATCTTCTGAAGGTATGTTGACCAATAGATCACATAAATCCGCCATTTTACCTCCAGTTGCCCCTGTCATACCTACCACCACCATTCCAAGCTGCTTCGCCCGATCTATTGCCCGTACAATATTCGGAGAATTACCAGAAGTGCTGATCGCTACCAATACATCGCCAAGTCGACCAGAAGCCTCCACCATACGGGCATAAACCTCCTCATATCCAAAATCATTTGCAACCGCCGTAACATAAGAGGAATTGACATGTAAAGCCTCCGCATACAACGGTGCCCTATTCAAATAAAACCGCCCAGACAACTCCGCAGCAAGATGTTGCGCATCGCCAGCACTTCCACCATTTCCACAAAAGAGCACCTTGCCACCAGAACGATACGTCTCTTCCAATAGTTTGGAAAAAGAAAAAATACGATCTATTAAACTGGAATCAGCCAATATAGCCTGTTTTACAGCAATACTCGACTGTATACGATCTTGGATCAAATTGTTGGAAAACATAGCACAAAGGTAGGTATTCCGACAAGCACTTGCACCCTCTCCCCTTAATTCTGATCTGTGATAGCTCCAGAAATAAATAAGAAAAGGGGCCGTACCGTTCTCAGATACGACCCCTCTGCCTTCAAAAATATCCTTTTATCCGAAAATTTATCGAATCAAGGTAACATCACCCGTAAAGAGCTCCGTTTCTCCATCTTTAAAAATAACCTCAAGCGCATAAACAAACACCGCTTGATCGGCCTCTTTACCATTGATCTTACCATTCCAAGCAGCATTTAGATCGCCTGGCTTGAAATTATCGTACGTGTGTACCAAAGATCCCCAACGATCATAAACGTTCCAGGACTTGATTAAGCGAACATCATTGCCACCAAACACAGGTAGAATGCTGTTAAGCTCACCACTACTGTTCGCATGGAAAACATTTGGAACATAAACACGACGAGTGCGGTCAACAATAATACGACGGGTATCTTCTGCCCGGCAACCATTCGTATCAACCACCGTTACCGTGTACTGCAATGAATAAGGAGGCTCAAACGTACCTGTACAAGTAGCGCACAGAACCGTATCCAAAGTCGCTGGACTTAATACAGTGCTTTCTACGCGGCCTGGATAATTAACCGTATTGTTAAGGGAAAGCGTAATAGCATCTCCCAAACGAATAGCAGTATCCGGACCCAAATTCACCAATAATTCAGCTGGCTCACCAATGAAGAACGTCGTCTCAAACTCACAACCATTCGCATCCTGCACTCGCAACTCATGGGTGCCAGGAGGCAGTTGATTGAAAGCAGTCGCAGGAACAAAAGGTTGATTATCCACTGAGAACACAAATGGAGCCGTTCCTCCAGTCACACCACTAATTGCCAAGGCACCGTTTGTAAATCCAAAACAAGAAACATCCCTAGCATCATAGCCAATAGCAGATGGAACTGCTGGATCAACCGATACATCTACGGTTCGGGTACTAGTACAACCATTGCTGGTATTTGTCACCAATACAACGTAAGTACCTGCCTGACTCACTGTAGGAGTAGCGGAGGTGGCTCCCGATAAGATTGTACCGTTCTGAGTATCCCACAAGAAAGTGAAGTTACCAGTGCCCGTTACAGTAGCACTCAAGCCAACCTGGATGGTCGTGCAGTCCAAACGATCAGGAGTTGCAACTGAAACGTTGGGGGCCACGCGGTCTTCAGCAACGACGATGCTTGCCTGACCTGTACAGCCATTTACTGGAGTAGTCACCACCAATGTGTACGAACCAGGTAATGTAACAGATGGATTCTGCTGGTCTGAAGTAAAGTTTGGACCTGTCCAAGACCAAAGTACATCTGGCTTGTTAGCTTGACCAGTCAATTGAATCGTATTTACCGCGCAAGTAAGAGTACCCCCAGTAACGGTTACAACCGGAACATTTAAGTCGGGGTTCACCACTGCAGAGGCAGTAGAGGTACATCCATTTACGTTATCCGTCACCCGAAGCACATACGTACCAGGCTCACTAACCGTCGGATTAGCCGTGTTGTAGGTTACACCACCTGGCGCAGTCCACAGATAAGATACGTTTGGTGTAGTAGAACTGCCTTGTAACGCCAACGTTGGCTGGGCACAAGTAAGCTGCCCACCCGCTGCAGATATGTTTGGAAGCGTCGTGTTTTGGTCTACCTGAATATTGAAGGTAGACGTACATCCATTTGCTGGATTTTTCACTACTACCTGATATGCTCCAGACACATTGGTGCTTGGATCTTCCAAACTAGAAGTAAAGTTATTTGGACCAGTCCAAGTATATTCACCATTCGGAACGTCAGAAGTCGCATTTAATACCACATTGGGCACAAAGCAAGTAATGGTCTCCGTAGTCACCGAAATCGTAGGAATATCTGTACTTGAGCCTACCGTTGCTTGCGCAGTGGACGTACAGCCGTTGATGGGGTTAGTAACTACCAAGGTATATGTACCAGCAGTTGAGACCACTGGAGCAGGTCCATTATACGTCTCGCTACCTGGACCTATCCATACATACGTAGCGTTGCTGACACCCGATCCGCCCTGCAAGGAAACGGTAGGATTAGCACAATCCAGAATACCTCCTGATGCAAACACATTGTTTGGCGGTGTAATGTTTTGACCCAATGTTAAGGTCTGAACGGTTATACAACCATTAGTTTGGGAAGTTACCGTAAAGGTGTATGTACCGGGCAAGGTGGCTGCAATTGTTCCACTAGAGGTATTCGATCCATTGGGCAGGGTCCACTCAATATTCGTGCTTGGAGTGTTCGTAATTCCCGTCAGGTTAATCGAAGGTGTTGCGCATGTCAGAATGCCTGATCCTTGAATCGTAGCATCTGGCGAAAGTGTATTAGCCAAAACCACCGCTGTAGTGGTGCTGGTACATCCATTAGGAGCTTTTACCGTCAAGGTATAGGTTCCAGCAGTATTTACCGTTGGATTTGCAACATTGGCCGTAAAGTTGTTAGGACCAACCCAAGCATAGCTTACACCTGCAGTCGAAGAGCTACCGGAAATAGCAACTGCACCAGAAATACAGTCGATTGTTCCACCGGTTGCAGAAGCATCGGGTGCAACTACATCTTGTGCTTGATTGAAGGTAGCTGTAGAAGTACAGCCGTTAGCACCCGTTGTCTGCACCGTAAAAGTACCTGGAACATTCACTGTTACCGTACTGGCAGTAGGATTGGAAAGCCCAGGACCAGACCAAACATAGGAGGTACCTAAAGTAGTACCAGCGGTTAACGTAGCGTTCAGATCATCGCAATCCAAAATATTCGAAGAAGCAATACTGGCTCCAGGAGCAATCGTATCAATTGCCACTTGAGCAACTGCCGTGTTCGTACAACCATTAGGGCCTGTCACTGTCAAGGTGTAAGAACCATTTACGGAAACTTCTGGATCTTCCACCGGAGACAACCCACCCGACCAAGAAAACGATGCTCCTGGAGTTGTAGAACCGCCATTCAAATTGAAGGAAGTATTCGTACAGGTCAAAGTGCCACCAACCGCAGTCGCATTAGGAGGAACGATATCTTGCAGTACCTGAATAGAGGCAGTCCCTGTGCAACCATTGGATAAGGTTACCACAACCGAATAAGTTCCGGGAGCAGCAACAGAGGGATCTTCCACGCTGGCACTGTTACTCCAAGCAATAGACTGAATTGTATTGGTTCCAGTCAAAATGGTTGTTTGCAGTACAGAAGATAAATTGGAACAAGTCAACACCGCGGGGGTGTTGATCTGAATATTTGGAACCTCCACGTTCTGATTAACCGTAGCAACCACTGTGTTGCTGCAACCATTAGGACCTGTCACGACCAATGAGTACGAACCAGGGGTACTAACCGTCACGTTTTGTAAGTTAGAACCAATCTGTGGCCAAAAGAAAGTAGCACCAGGGGTTGTAGAGCTTCCTGAGAGACTGATGGTCGGAATTGCGCAGGTCAATAAACCTCCCGTAGCAGAAGCATCTGGAGTAGCGATGTCTTGATTAACTGTAATAGAAGCGGTTCCCGTACAACCATTTGCAGCAGTCGCAACTACCGAATATGTTCCGGGAGCTTGAACAGATGGATTCTGGTTAGTAGAGCTAAAGCTTGGACCTGTCCACGCATAGGAGGAAGGCAAGCTAGACGTAGTATTAATGGTCACAGAAGTCACCGCGCAGGTAAGCGTTGCAGCCGCGGTTGACAGCACTGGGCTATCCTGATCTACCAACACCTCTGCAGAAGCAGTGGAAGTACATCCATTATCTCCAGTCACCGTAACAACATACGTTCCAGCTGCATTAACCGTCGGGTTCTGAGCCGCAGAGCTGAAAGAAGGCCCTGACCAAGCATAGGTTACGTTGGAGGAAGGCGAATTTGCAAATACCTGCAAAGTGGGATTGGTACAAGTTAAAGTAGTGCCCACCGCAGAAGCACCTGGTAAATCTGTGTCCAAAAGTACAAAAGCAGTCGCCACTGCAGAGCAGTTGTTGGCAGGGTTTACTACCGTCAAGGTATAAAGCCCACTCTGTGAAACGGTCTGAATTGGGTTGCTTTGATTTCCTGGAGCAATACCTGAACCCGTCCAAGTGAAGGAAACACCACTCGTAGTAGAAGATCCGACAATCGTAGCATCAGGGTTATTGCAAGAAATTGTATCCGTTACAACGCCAATATTTGGAATATTAGCATCTGGAATGACATCGGCCGTTGCAGTAGTAGTACAACCATTTGTTGATTGTACCGTTAAAACATATGTTCCTACAGTACTAACGGTCACCGTTTGGCCAGTATAAGGAGAGCCGCCTGGACCAATCCAGTTGTAACTTACTCCTGGAGTAGAAGAAGATCCTGAAATCTGTACAGAAGTTACCCCACAATTGATAATTGCACCCGTCGCCGTCACGTCCGCTGGTGCAACAAAGTCCCCATCAGCAGTAGCGGTAGCAGTTTGAGTGCAATTATTGGAGGCAGTAACAGTCACTACATAATCTCCAGGAACGGTCACTGTAGCAGATGGTCCATTAACCGTATTTCCACCTACCGTCCAAGCATATGTAACACCAGAAGTAGTGGAGGATGCAGTAACGTTTCCATTTGGCGCTGCACAAGATAACAATACACCCGTCGCAGAAGCATCAGGCAAGTCAGTATTACCGACCACATTTACCGAAGAGGTGCTTGTACAACCATTTTGACCCGTCACGGTCACGACATAAACTCCTGCTAAGTTAGCCATTGGTGATTGACCGTTACCAACCAAGCCTGGACCCGACCAAGCATACGTTGGGGAGTTGGCAGGAGAAATAGCATTCAGGTTTACTTCAGGAGACAAACATCCAATTGGGCCACTCACAGAAGAAGAGGCACCCGGAAGAGCTGTGTCTTCCGTAACTTGAACCGTCGCGGTAGCAGTACAGTTATTCGCAGTTCCCGTAACAGTAACTACATAAACCCCTGCTGCGTTCACATTCGTATTAGCCGCGCTAATTCCATTCGACCAAACGTATGAAGAGGGAGTGTTGGAAGTGGCAGAAATTTGCGGCGTTGGATTAGAGCACGTAAGTACTGCTCCGGTAGCCGCAACAACTGGAGGGTCTGTATTTCCAACTACTTCCGCAGTCGCGGTCGAGGTACAACCATTTAGTCCGCTTGTCACAGTGACGGTATAAGTACCCCCAGCATTCACCAAAGGAGATTGCACCCCTGAGGAAAAGCCATTGGGACCAGACCAACTATAAGCCGTTACAGGACCATTAGTATTGACACTAATCTGTGCAGGTCCCGATCCGCATCCAATAATTCCGTTCACCCCCGTTGCAACGGGGGGTATGGTATTACCAGTTATTTGTATGGTGTCAGTTTGTGAACACTGAATACCACCAGCACTCATCGTAGTTGTCAAGGTATATAATCCCGGAGTAGTTACCGTGTAAGTAGGTCCGCCCTGAGTAGCACCTGTTGACAAGTTCTTCCATACCTTAATACTTGCTCCCGGGAAGTTGGGAGAAGCGGCTGAATTTAAGAGAATACTCACATTTGCGCAGGAAAGCACTGTATCAGTAGCAATAATCTGGGCAATAGGATCCAATACATTCAATATTAAATTGACCGTACTGTCACACCCTTGATAAGATTCACAAGTCTCATTATGTGTACCCTGATCGCAATACTCCGCGCCACAAATAGTTACACAGGTGTTTTTACAAACGAAACGAGTCAAATTGGTTACCTTTTGTGGCAGCACCTGCACTTGCTGACGAACAATACTGTCACATCCCTGGAAGGAAGTTAAGGTCGTAGCATAGGTACCACTCACGTTCACCTCGTCTCCCCAAGGCAACATATAAGGAGTATCTTCAAAACAAATCACCGCTTTAGGCAATACCGTGGGTGGCAAATTCTGAATATTAATCGTTCTACAACGCTGTGAACCTGTATAACAAGAGTTAGAAGGCTCTACACAAATGGTAATATTTCCAGTCACCCCCGGAGGATATGTAACCACTACCGTACGCCCACCGGGCGCCTCAAAGGTAACAGGGCCTTCAATGCCGTTAAATAATACTCCAGGTGTAGGACTGCTCCAGGTATAAAAACCAGCACCATTCACATTACTTACTTGGTAAGTAGCAGATCCACCTGGACACCCAGTTGCAGGGCCACTAATAGGAGAAACTAATCCCACCTGCGGAGCCTGAACGGCTATCGGAGGAATTACACTAATCGTAAAATCACAATCATCTTGCGAATAACCATCAATAATCAAATAATAGTTTGCTCCAGGAACCATGTTCGTCACTGTGAACGAAGTGGGTGTGTTACCACAAGTAGGACAGCCAGGATTACATTCCAAAGGACCATCATTACAGCCCGCAGGATACACCGCAGCTTGTAGTCCCTGGCCCTGCGCACAGTTGGAAGGGGTAATCGTAAAGGTTGCACCCGCAGCACCCGCAATAAAGCCTAACCACTGGTCATTTTGAATGTTACTACACCAGCCCTGCGGCTGTGGGTCTGCACCCCAACCACCAGAATTACCCATGTAGCCTACGAAATTACAGTTGATACAAGCAGATGGACAGTTCTCCGCAGGAACAGTCGTGCCGGGCGGCTCACACGGTTCAGGAATCGGCACTTGGGCTTGTGCAACCCAACAGTACGTCAAAAAGGAAAGAAAGAGAAGTAATTTTTTTGACATAAAAATTCGTAGTTTTAGCAATACAAGAAAAGGTTAGGACCTTTTTACGGCCTAGTAGGTATTAAAAAAAAAGAAAAACAAACACGAGGGGCAAATCCCTCACTTCCATGAATGCAAATTTGAACGGTGCAAAAAAAAGAATTTTTGCTGTTATCCGAAAACACATTGCTAAGTTTAAGGAAATATTTTTTAAAAAGATAAATAGAATATTGAATAATTATTTAATAAACCAATATCTAACTATTTAAAAAACAATTAGTTACTATCTCAACAACGTAACATCCCCAGAAATTAATTCTTTAAACCCATCCTTAAATAAAACAACCGCTTTCCAGACATAAACCGCCGGTTCCGCTAATTTTGAACCAAATTGACCATCCCAGCCCTTGCTCTCATCACTCGGTAAAAAGTCCTTTTGCTCAAATACTAAGTCCCCCCATCGATCAAAAATCTGAAACGACT
>CANHDG010000047.1 GCA_947459365.1 Saprospirales bacterium | reverse complement strand
GTGCTGGTTATTACCTGTTTTTTGTCGTAGTTAAAGTTAGGGGGCATGATGGGTTTAGACCCAGTTGCGATAATCACTTTATTTGTTTCCAAGACGGTTTCTTTACCATCTGATGCAGTAACTTTTATAGAATTTTTAGTTACGAAAGAGCCATGTCCATGGTGGACATCAATTTTATTTTTTTTCATAAGGAATTCTATTCCCTTATTATTTTCGAGCACGACGTCTGCTTTTCGCTTAATCATTTGCGGCATATTTACCTTGATGCTTCCTAGATCAACTCCATGGGTGGAGAAGTTATGAACGGCATTATGGTAGTGTTCGGAAGAGTCGAGCAGGGCTTTGGAAGGGATGCATCCCACATTCAGGCAGGTGCCACCGAGGGTAGGGTAGCGTTCAATAATGGCGGTTTTCATACCAAGTTGAGAGCAGCGGATAGCTGCCACATAGCCACCTGGGCCAGAGCCGATCACAATCACATCGTATTGCATAAATATTGTTGTTTGCTAGCTTTGCTGATGCGGGTCAGCGGTTGAATTTTATGATAAAATTGATCACTGCAAAGGTAAATGCTGCAAGTGAAAACCGTGCAGGAAAATCTGTTGATAGGGGGTGAAATTGCAGACCGTTTTATCGGTTGAGGCAGAGTGGTTGTTGAGAGAAGGTTGACAGAAAATTTACTTCAGATGTGGCAATTTTAGCTAATTTTGCAAGGTTGGGTAATGGGTAAACAAAGGTTGAGTTCTTTGGGTTGTGCATTCCCAATTTAGCTGGTTTTTTAAAACGAACGTTTCCCATAGGGAGATTCGGATGAATAAATAAACTTGAATATGAAAATGAATCGATTAAAGGGGGCTCTTTTGGTAGCCTTACTCCCTGTGCTTGGATATTCTCAGGGGATTGAATTTTTTAAAGGCACTTGGGAGGAGGCCCTAGCGGCATCCAAGCGGGAGGGGAAGCCTATTTTTGTTGATGCCTATGCGGAATGGTGTGGGCCCTGCAAACGGATGGCGGCGCAGACCTTTCCAGATCCCAAGGTTGGGGCTTTTTTTAATACTAATTTTGTGTGTTTGAAAGTAGATATGGAGAAGCGGGAGAATGCGACATTTGTTAGTAAGTTTCCGGTGAGTGCTTATCCTACACTTTTATTTATCGATGAGAATGGTGCTTTGGTTATGAAGCAGACCGGAGCCCAGGGAGTAGAGGGGTTGTTAGAGTTAGGGAAAAAGGCCCTTGGCAAGGCTGATAAGACGGAGGAATTAGTACAGCGTTACGAGGAGGGAGAGCGGGATTCTATGTTTTTATTGCAATATGTTAAAGCTTTGAACCGGTCTGGGAAATCTTCGTTGAAGATTGTGAACGATTATTTAGCGACACAGGCTGATTTTAGTACTCCTTTTAATTTGAGTTTTATATTTGAGGGGGCGACTGAAGCAGATAGCCGTGTTTTTGACTTGCTATTAAAGAATCAGGAGGCTTTGATTGCGCAGTATGGGATAGATAAGTTTCATGCAAAGGTGGATCGTGCCTGTTTGGCTACTGTTAATAAGGCGATTGAGTACAAGGATGAACAATTATTAGCGGAGGCTAAATCAAAGAACAAGGCAGGGAACCCTGCAGCGTCTTCCGATTTTAGCAGGGAAGCAGATTTGAAGTACAGTGCGGCGACGCAGAATGCTAAGCAGTATCTGAAGGCGATCAAAGCTCGTCAGAAGTCGTTGGGTACTAGCGCTGCGCGCTTATCTGAGATCAGTGCAGAGATGTTACAGACTTTTCCAACAGACACTAAAGTATTAAAACAGGCTGAGAAATGGGCAGCCAAGGCAGCAAAAACAGGTGGTCTTCCTGAATATTACCTTAATTGGGCTGAGATATTGAAACGGATGGGAGAAAAAGAGAAAGCGATTAAAGCGGCTCAAGAAGGCAAAAAAGCTATTGGAGAAAATGACAAGGGAGTGGGACCCAAGCTAGATTTATTCCTTCATTCTCTTGAACAGTAAGTTTATTTCAAATGAATAACTGTGCAAAAAACCGCTCTGGGGCAACTCAGAGCGGTTTTTTTGATTTAGGATATTAAGAGGGTATTTACTTTTTCTACTAATTCTTTGCGTTGCTGCAAAAGTTGTTCTTGTTTGATTAGAGGCAACTTTTTAAACTTGTGGATAGCCAGCGTATTGTGGATAGCCTGTTGGTAGTACCGATTGAAATGCGTACCGATTATAGCGAGTAGTAGACAGGTGAAAAAATGTTGCCAACCAGCTAGGTATGGTGAGGCAAACAGGAGCAGTAGAGGGAAAGAAACAAAGGTGTTAAATAGTAGTTTGATAGTAGAACCATAACCCGGATAAATATTGAAGCGTTTTAGCATCCAAAGATGTGCATTGCAGCCAAGGAGAAGACATCCTGTTTGAAATAGCAGGAACAAAGGGGAACATAGGAATAGGAGCGTGATCAGGATTGGGTAGTATTTTTTTCCTATTCCGGCATCTAAAAGCTGATTGGATTGAAGAGTCTGGAACCAATTCTCTAGCTGCCCTTGAAGAGTGGTATTCGATAAAAACAACGGAAGAAGTGATTGGCTACGGAAAAATTGTTGTTTAGGCGATACGGGAAATTCATTTTGGAGGATGGTTTCAAGTTGATTTACCGCTTTTTCGCCGGATTCGTTCTGGGTATCAAGGATTAGGTTTTGGAGGGCGTTTTCGAGTGACTGGGTGAGGGATTGTACGGTTTCGGTAGGATGGAGGAGATATGCTGGGAGCCAGTCTTTAACGACAAGCGGTTGACCGATTTGTACAATAGCATTTTGATTAGGCAAATAGGAGAGTCCTATTGGAATAATTTGCAAGCCCAAGGATCCGTTTTGTCTTGCTTCTGCTCCGAGTGCGATTCTTGCGGTGCCTGTTTTGAGTGGGCGGATGAATCGGTTGTTCCAGCTTACTCCTTCTGGGGCGACGAACAGGGCGCCTCCTTTTTCCAAGTGTTGATACGATTGTTCGAATGCTTTTTCGTTATCCAAGTTTCCGTCAGGTCCTACATCTTCTTTTCTTTTTATTGGGATACTGTATAGCCGTCGTAGAAGCCAGTTGGTAATGGGATGTTTAAACAAGCTATAATTGGCAAGGAAAAAGAGTACTCTTGGCAGGAAGGGGGCGGTAATAAAAACATCCATCATGGTAGAGGGATGGTTTACGGCTATAATAGTGGGTCGATTTATTTGATGCAGGTTTTTTCGGCCGAGGAGGACGAGTTGGTTGAACTGGGTAAGTAAGCTAATTCTGACCAATAGTCTAAAAAAATGGAAGAGGAGCCAAAGAAAGGGGCGGACTATTTTTAGGTCTGTCCGGATGGCATCAAATAAAAGAGGAGTCATTCAATCGTAGCTGTGGATAGAGGCTAGAAGTGGTTCCTGAAAAAAAACAGGCAGCTCCGATACAAGAAAGGAGCTGCCTGTTGTTAATGGGCAAGCGAATAGGCTTTTAAATTAGAAGCCTGACTTGTTGCCTTCGATGCTGCCAGTGCCTGCTTTGCCTTCTGGGCGAGCTTTATCTGCATCGCCAGCTTTAGCACCACGGAATTCTACGCGACGGTTAGTAGCGTTTGCACCGTTGGTATTAATGATTGAATTACCTTCTCCAGCCCAATCCAGCACCAAGCGCTCGCGAGCGATTCCATGCTGAGAAGTCAGGTGAGCGATTACCGCGTTTGCGCGGTTATAAGACAATACATTGTTGTATTTTTCAGAAGAAGTACGGTCTGTATTTCCGCTAACAACCAATTTCAGGGCGGTGTTGCTTTTCAACACTTGAGCCACTTGGTACAGCTTTTCGTACTCGCTTTTCTTAACAGTGTAGCTGTTAGCATCGAAGTTCACCATTGGGAGGAACCAGTCAGTTACAGAAGAAGAAGGAAGTTTGAAGTTAGCCAATTTAGCGTCTACGATACGATTTACATCTTCTTCAGTTACGAAGTTAGGCTTTGGAACTTGAGCTACGCCCATTGCATCCACTTTGTAACCTGGAGCTGAGTAAGGCTCTTTATCTTTGTAGTCCGGTACTTTATCGCCATCTGAGTCCAGTGTTACACCTTTAGTATCTACGCGAGCACCTGCTGGGCTGTTGTCTTCTTGGTCGATATCATCGATGATTCCGTCACCGTCCGTATCTGTATTATTGTAGATTGGACGAGCTTCCAAGTCGCTGATTGCTTTAGCCACTCCATCCAATGGATTTACCCAGTAGCGTGGTTCTGGCTTTGGTTGGCCAGTCACTTTATCTTTTCCACCCAAATTAAAATTGATGGTCAAGTGTGGGTAGTTCATATTGTCGCGGTAGGTAGTAGAAGAGGTACCTGAAGAGATATTCTCATCGGCATCCAGCAAGTCACCTGGGCGACCGAACACAGAGTAGATAGTGTACTCAAGTCCGATGTTCACTTTTGGGCTCAGGCGATAAGCTAGGCCGAAACCACCATTCATGAACGAGGCGGTGTTAGAAACTTCACCTTCTGTAGCAGTGCTGCCAGACACCACTACATTTTTGTAGTTGGTTGTGTAGTTCACTGCACCAAGGCCAACGAAACCATTCAAAAGGAACTTGCGATTAGGCTTGTCCCAGATCAGGTTGTTCAGAGCGAGAACCAGTTCTGCGTTGCCGGAAACCCAGCTAATATCAGAAGAGCGAGTGTCTTTTGTGTTTTCGTTAAAGCCTTTTCCGAAGAGGGCGCCAGCGCGTACGGAGAAGAGGTGGTCGAGGGATTTGCGCACGTGCAATCCACCGCCGTAGCCTGGGAGTTTCGGACTGATATCGCCATTTACGAATGGCATACCGAGGTGAACGCCCAATTCCCATTGGTCAGCTGGGGAAAAGGAGCGGTAAGGAGCAGCGTCTTGAGCTGACATTGAAAGAGCAGACGCGCCGAAGAGAAAAGTGAAAATTAATTTCCTCATTGACATAGGGTCACTGTTTGAGTGATGAAATGTTATTGAAAAAAACAGTTTTAATTACAAAAAAGAGCAATAAAACAGAGATAGCTGGGAGAAGCCCAAACCAAGCGCAAAGTTCACAATAAATCTATTAAACTCCCAACTTTCTAAGCGCCAAAAATAGGGCGGATGCCGAAATATTTTTAGGTTTTGGGTTGTTTTCGGCTACTTCTGCCATTGCCTTTTGGATGACGCCTGAAATATCCGAGAAAATGGCTTGATCAGTCATGGCTACATCGGGTTGCATTAGATAGGCAAAAACGCGTGCCATTCCGCAATTGGCAAGGAAGTCTGGTATGACTCCTGTCTGGCTGTCTGCGAATTCGGCTGTCGGTCCGAAGAACACTTCATCATTGACGAACGGAACGTTTGCCCCGCAAGAGATACATTCAATCCCTCCGTTGAGGAGTCTGTCTACTTGGTCACGGGATACGATTTTGGAGGCGGCGCCTGGGATAAAGATTTGTGCACCTAGGTCCCAGATCTGATCGTTTACCTGTTCGAACGGCAGCAGGTGATCTGCTTGGAGTTGGTTGCCGTTTTTATTATTGAACAATTGTTTGATTTCATCGAGAGAAAAACCGTTGGGTTGGATCAGTCCGCCAGCGCGGTCGATAATTCCAATAATTTTTACACCTTCTTTGGCCAGATAGCAGGCAGCGGCGGAGGCGACATTTCCCCAGCCTTGGATGATGGCCGTTTTGCCGGTGACCTTACTTTTATGGTAAAGGTCATAGAAGTGGCGAACGGATTCCGACACACCGTACCCGGTGATTAAGTCTGCCACGGCGTATTTATGGCTGCTTCCCTCTGGGACGTATTCTGGATCTTCAACTATTTTAGTGCAGCCGTATCTTAATTGACCGATTACGTTAATTTGACTACCTTCTGAGGGTTGGAGATGTCCACGGACGATTCCTTCTTGTGGGTGCCAAAGTCCGAGGTCTTCGGTAATTGGGATAACGTCTTTGAGTTCGTCTACATTTAGGTCGCCACCGGTTCCATAGTAATGTTTTAGGAGGGGGAGGGCTGCTTTGTACCAACGTTGCAAGACACCCCAACGGCGAGGGTCGGCGGGATCGAAGTTGATGCCGCTTTTTGCTCCACCGATGGCGGGGCCGGCGACGCTGAATTTAATCTCCATTACTTTTGCCAAGGAGGTAACTTCTTCTTTGCTAAGGCCCTTTCGCATTCGGGTACCTCCACCGGCGGCTCCTCCTCTTAGGGAGTTGATCACAATCCAGCCTTCCGCTTCGGTTTCGGAGTCATGCCATTCAAAGATGACTTCTGGTTTTTTTTGTTTGTATTTTTCCAGTAATTCTCTCATAGGATCGTTTTTCGATAAAAAAGTCCTGTAATACAGGGTGTTCGGTTAAAGCGGTGCAAATATCCGCTATGGAGGTGTTATTTAGCACAGGGAGTGCGTAAAAAGACCCAAAGGAAGTAAAATAAAGGCGGTTAAAAGGGTGAATGAGGTAAATTTGATAGGGTGGGCTCAGAGGTTTCTATTTAATGTCTGCTTCCTAGGGCAAATACTTTCTATTTTTCCGTCTATTTTTGCCCCATGTTGCAGAATTGGCTGAAGCCCTTACCGCTTGCAATTGCTGAGCAAGCGAAGAACGCGTCAACCCATTTAATGGGCGGGCGGGTGATTCCTTACACGAAGGACCTACCGGATCTTAAGAAGACCCGCATAGCCATTATTGGATTTGAGGAAGAAGCTTCTAACAAGGTAAGAGAAGTTCTATATTCGTTTGCATGGTCGTTTCCACCTGCTACGGTTGTTGACTTGGGTAATTTGCGCAAGCCAGACTCGGGCCATTTAATCCCTGTTTTGTTTGAGTTGATAACGGGAAAGGTGATGCCTATTGTAATTGGTGCGGGGGTAGAGGCTTCGAGGGCTCAGTTTTTAGCTTATCAGGAGGCGAAGGCTTTGGTCAACTGGGTGATGGTAGATGAGCAGTTGGGACCTGTTATGGAACAGGAGGGGTTATTGGCTCCTCGGCATGCTTTATTGTTTCACTTTGCGCTTTTGGGAGCACAGATTCATTTATTGCCACCAAGCGATCAGCAGTTATTGGAAAAACACCATTTCGAAGTGCTGCGTTTGGGGAGGATGCGGAGTGCATTGGAAGAGGCAGAACCTCTTTTGCGCGATGCGGACTTGTTGAGTATCCATCTATCTTCTTTGAAGCAAAGCGAAGCATCCTCTGTGACGGTTTCACCGAGTGGCTTGTTGTTAGAGGAGGCCTGTCAATTGGCGCGATATGCTGGGATGAGTGATAAGCTGACTTCCTTTGGTGTTTATGGGTTGGATGCGGATCGTCGCCTAGATACACAGAGCGTTCAATGTGTGGCGCAGTTGGTGTGGTATTTTATGGAAGGTTTTTTTAATCGAAAAGGGGATTATCCGGCTAGTTTAAAGGGGTTAAGTGAATATGTGGTGGAATTGCCTGCTTATAATTATCATTTGACTTTTTGGAAGAGTGAGTTGACTGGGCGCTGGTGGTTGCAGGTTCCGGTCACTTCCAGTTCCCGGCAGGAGCGGCACCGATTAATCCCTTGTTCTTTTCAGGATTATCAGATGGCTTGTCGACAGGAGTTGCCAGATCGGTTGTTTAAAGCGTTTAAGCGGTTTTAATTGCTTGGATTATGATGGTTTTGGACCAGCCCCTTTGGTTTATATTGTTAGTGCTATGGCCGGCTGCCTTTTGGTGGAAACGCAAAAAGGGTAATGAGCAAGCTTTCTTGACGCTCTCGTCTTCTGATGGTGTTGGGGAAGGAAGGGGTAGACGTATTCAATTGCTTCGTTCTGTTCTAGTATTTCGGCATGTCGCGTTGCTTTTGCTAGTAGTTGCCATGGCTCGTCCACAAAAACAGTGGACTACTCAGAAGGTAGAGGGAGAGGGGATTGATATTATGATGGCTTTGGATATTTCGCCGAGTATGTTGAGCCGGGATTTTGAACCCGATCGGTTGCGGGTCAGTAAGAGAGTAGCAATTGACTTTGTTCAGAAACGTCCGAATGATCGAATTGGCTTGGTGGTATTCTCGGCGGAGGCATTTACGCATTGTCCATTAACACCTGATAAACGCGTGGTTCAGCAGTTTATTGAGGAGGTTGAGGTGGGTGTATTAGAGGATGGGACGGCCATCGGATTGGGTTTGGCAACGGCCTTAAACCGCTTAAAGAGTAGTGCGGCAAAGAGTAAAATTGTTGTGTTGCTAACGGACGGGGAAAATACGGTTCCTACGGTATTGCCGGAAGATGCCGCGCAGATTGCAGTAGAAATGGGGGTTAAGGTGTACACGATTGGAATAGGGAAGGAGGGTCTGGTGGAGTCACCGGTAAGTCGATTCCCAGACGGTTCGTATGCATTTGATATACGACGAAGTGTTATTAATACCCAATTGTTAGAGTCAATCGCTCGGATTACTGGGGGGCGGTTTTATCGGGCATTTTCTGCAGCAGATTTAGTGGAGATTTACGATGAGATTGACCGACTAGAGAAAACAAAGGTGGAAATAACAGCATACAAGCAGTCCGCTGATTATTATCAATGGTTGGTGGGATTGAGTTTGTTTATATTGATAGTGGAGTATTTAATTAGGTGGTTTTTTGTTCGCAGTGTAACACCATAACTGTATTTTGGTTAAAAACAGTGGGTTGCTTTTGATTAGTAGGGTATACTTAAAAAATAATTTCTCGAAAAAGCTTGTTTTCATTTAAAAATTCGCTTTATCATTGTGAGCTCTATTTTTTTCATTAAAACCTTACGCACATGGAACCGCTGCACTCACCTACTTCCAGCTCCAACAGCTCCCATTACGAAGTCAATAGCCCAAGTATGCCCAATGAGGCTGCCAAGATGCAGCATCAGCGCTTATTTCAGCGAGGAATGCGTTGGTTGTGTGGAGGGGTTGGGCTTCTTGGTCTGAGCTTAGTTGTCAACTTTTTACTTTTTCAATCGGATCAATCCTTTACTTGGTTAATGTACGGTATGACATCTGCGGGGATTTTATGTTTGATTAAAAGTATGGCTGATATTTTCGGTTTTTAAAATGGGGCGAGATGTAGTATCTCGAATTGAAAAATGGAGATGAAGGTTTTTTATGCGTATTTGTTATTGCTGTATGTCCCATGTTGTCTTTGGTCACAGCCGTTGAGAGTGGTTACCTATAACATTCGCTTGGATACACCAGCCGATGGCTTGGATCGTTGGGACAATAGAAAAGAGGCGATGGTTGATTTTTTATTGGAACGTCAGGCTTCGATTATTGGGCTTCAGGAGGTATTACCACAGCAGTTACTTTATTTAGAACAACACTTGATCGGATATTGGCGTTACGGGGTAGGCAGGGAAGACGGAAAGACAAAGGGTGAGTTTGGGCCATTGTTCATTGATACCAGTAGGATGGAGGTGCTCCAGACAACTACCCAATGGTTATCTGCTACTCCGGAGTTGCCTGGGAAGGGCTGGGATGCTGCTTGTGAGCGAATGGCCGCCTTTGTGTGGCTGTACGATCGAGTAGCAGGGGATACAATGGTGATTTGTAACACGCACTGGGATCATATTGGAGGCACGGCGCGCATGGAGAGTGCCAAGATGATTTCAAGTAAGATAAGTCCCTTGGCTGAGGGCGGTAAGAAGGTTTTACTTGTAGGGGATTTGAATACCCCACCGACTGGAGAGCCTATTTTGCTTTTGCGGCAGGGGTTAGTTGATAGTTGTCCGCTTGAGCGAAGTGAGGAGGGGACATTTAATGGTTTTGATCTTCATCGAAGTCAGTTTCCCCGAATTGATTATGTGTGGTACAGTCCAGGTAGCTACCGAAAGGTGCGCTACGAAGTGCCGCATCCGATGGTTAGGGGTAGGCATGTATCTGATCATTTTCCGGTGGTTGTCGATTTTTCAAATTAGAAGCTTACCTGCGTTTTAGTCATTCTTGCTTTGGTAGCATAAGCCAAAGTCGGCCGTAGCTGTTTACCCCTTTAGCTGCCTCTAATCCTTCTTGGCCAATCCCGGAATAGAGGTCCAGTCGTTTAGTTGTTTTGATTGCTCCTCCTCGGTCTTGCGCGAAAATTATTCGATATTCATAACAGGTGACATGACCAGTTGTGCGGTCGCAAACAGGTAATTCTGCCAAAAGGGTGGCACCAATCGGGATAAATCGGGGGTCAATGGCTGCAGAGTATCCTGCTGTGAGTGGGAAGGTGCCGGAGCCGAGTACTTTATTGCCCACTTTTGTAAAAAACACATAGCTGCCGCCGGGGCCCTTCACAGAGCCTCCGAAGCCAAGGAATTGTTTTTCACCGTCTGGGAATTGTACCAGGCAAGAACCTTGCAGTTGAGCATTTTGGAGTTCTTTTTTGCTTTTTATCCATGCAAGTTCCAAGCCGTGATTTGCTAGTGCTCCTTGATCGATGGCGGCTGGAGAAGGTACCGGAATGTTTCCTACCTCTTTGGGCCAACGAAGCATGGGTACAGAGAACTCGGGTGTTTTTGTTTTGGAGGCTGGAATGACAGGAGTGTAATATCCAGTTATTCGAACTTTATTTTGGTTGAGGTCGGTATTGATTTGATAAAAATCAAAGTAAGAGGAGAGGGCTCCCCCTGGTTGAACGGAGCATGCCTGAAGGAGCTTGAGTGTGTGCGCCATCTCGAAACGTTCAATTCCTGGGACCAGCTCTCTGTTTGCTTCACTGCGCTGTAGGTATTGAAGTTGATGTTGCAGCGCTTTGAGCATGTCGCCTCCGAAGCCTACGGCTAGAGCTGTATCTGGCTGAACGGGAATCAAAGCATTGCTTACGGCACGTGGGGTAGGTGGGAGTTGACGAATACTATCTTGGTACACCAGTGGGCGCAATGCTGGGTAGGCTGGTTGCCTTGGTTCTGGGTGTTGCTTGCAGAAAGCGGCCCCCAGCAAGAGCAATGCGGTTGGAATGGTGTAGTTATGTTGCATCAGAAATCACCTTCTTTTTCCCAGCGTGCGATCACCGCAGTGGCGAGGCAGTTCCCTACCAAGTTAGTGGCAGTCCTTGCCATATCCATCAAAACATCGACGCCCAGGATAACTTCTATGGGCCAGTCAGGCAGTCCAAATTGAGAGCAAGTGCCTGCCAGAATCACCAGAGAGGCTCTTGAAACCCCTGCTACTCCTTTACTCGTGAGCATCAAACTAAAAACAATGAGTAACTGTTGACTCCATTCTAGGTGAATGCCTGCTGCTTGTGCAACAAAGATTGTTGCTAGTGAAAGGTATAGGGTAGATCCGTCCAGGTTAAAGCTATAACCGGTTGGCAGTACGAAAGATACTATTTTTCGAGGCACTCCAAAAGCCTCCATGTTTCTGAGAGCCATTGGTAGTGCGGATTCGCTGGAGGAGGTTGCAAATGCCAAAGTCGCTGGTTCTTTTACGGCAGCTATGAACTTTTTAACTGGAATTTTCAGCCAGATCATAAGGGGTACAAAGACAATCAAGATAAAAACAGCCAATGCGCCATAGAGGGTAAGGACAAGTAACCCTAAATTTTTCAAGATGCCAATTCCCTTATCACCGACCGTGTAAGCGATGGCACCGCCCACTGCGAAGGGGGCCATCTTCATTACAAGATCTGTAAATTTGAACATTACCTCAGCAAGCGACTCCATAAATTCCATCATGGGGCGTTTATGCCCCTCCGAAACAAACATGAGGCCAATAGCGAAAAGGATAGCGAATACTACAACCTGCAACACTTGTCCATCCGCGATAGACTTGGCGATGTTCTCGGGGAAAATGTGCAGGATTAGGTCTTTCCAATCGCTTTTTTTAGCAGGCTGTACAAATTCTGCTTGTTTGCCATGGTAATCAACGTTCAATCGAACGCCTTTCGCTGTGGAGTCTACTGCAAAGGTGAGCTGTTCAGCTTCGATGGTCCGTTTTTCTGCGATAGGAGGTTTGGGGATGCCATCGCCAGCGCGGCTATAGTTGATGGCAGCCAAGCCGATGACCAGTGCTATGGTAGTTACTACTTCAAAATAGATCAACGCTTTAAGACCCATCCTACCCACTTGCTTAAGGTTTGAATGGCCGGCAATTCCAATCACCAAGGTAGCGATAAGGAGTGGCCCAATGATGGTTTTAATTAGTTGGATAAATATTTTAGAGAAAATATTCAGGTGCTTAGCGATGACTGGGAAATCGTAACCGAACTCTCCACCCACGAGCATACTAATAAAGATCCAGAAGGTAAGGGTACGGTCCTTTTTAGCAGCAACAAGAGTGCCTAGAAAGGCCCATCGGAGGGTAACGGGCAACCAAAGAGGAAGTGAAACCCACTCGAATGCTTGTAGAGTAGTAGCTATGGTAGCCGCTGTAAACGCAATCACTGCGGCAATGGTCATCGATTTGTTCATAAATATTGGAAAGATGCAAACGCTAAGTTGGGCGAAAATAGGCAGTATTTTTTTATTCCGCGTACATGATGGCAATTGTTACAGTATAATCCATCTTAAAAGTTCATTTTTGTCTGGTAAGTCCGAAGTGTGAGAGGCTCAAACTGCCATTTTGTCATTTTTGCAGGAGAGGCACAATCTTTGAAAAAGGCAAGACTGTATCCTTGAATACAGGTTAGGCTGATTTTTGTAAGGCAAGAGAGCGTTGTTCTTTCCAATACGACTAATTTTGGCAGCCTCATCCGATTCAAAATTGCGCTCTAAGTACGTCCATTTTATCATTTAACACAAATAAGCAACTATGCAAAAAGGTACTATCTCCGTTCAGACCGAGAATATTTTTCCTATTATTAAAAAGTTCCTCTACTCTGACCATGAGATATTTCTTCGGGAATTAGTCTCCAACGCAGTGGATGCCACCTCTAAACTAAAGGTATTGGCCCAGCGGGGAGAGGTGACCGGAGAGATTGGGGATACAACAGTGGAGGTGATTTTGAAGCCAGACGAAAAGCAGTTGATTATCCGGGACCGTGGAATAGGTATGACAGAAGAAGAGGTGTTAAAATATCTGAACCAGATTGCCTTTTCTAGTGCAGCAGAATTTTTAGAAAAATACCAAGATAGCAGCGTTATTGGTCATTTTGGCCTTGGTTTTTATTCGGCCTTTATGGTCGCTTCTAAGGTAGAGGTGCAAACCAAATCTTGGCAGCCGGGTAGCCAGGCAGTTCGGTGGACTTGTGAGGGATCTCCAGAATATAGCCTTGAGCAGATTGATAAAGCAGAGAGGGGTACCGATATTATTTTACATATCAGTGAAGAAAATGAGGAGTTTTTAGGCAAATCCAAGGTGGAAGAGCTATTGGAGAAGTATTGCAAATATCTCCCGGTTCCAATTCAGTTTGGAATGAAGACAGAATATTTTGAGACGGGAGAAGGGGATGATAAAAAGGAGGAAACCCGGGAGGTGCCAAATATTATCAACAATCCTACCCCAATTTGGAAGAAATCACCCAATGAATTGTCGGAAGAAGACTACAAGGCATTTTACCGGGAACATTATCCGATGTCGCCGGACCCTATGTTTTGGATCCATCTGAACATTGATTATCCGTTTAATTTGACGGGGGTGCTTTACTTCCCTAAGTTGGGAAATGCAATGGAAGTGTCTAGAAACAAGATTCATTTGTATTGCAACCAGGTTTTTGTTACGGATGATGTTCGTAACATCGTACCGGAGTGGTTGCAGTTGTTACACGGCGTCATTGACTCCCCTGATATACCGTTGAATGTATCGCGCTCTTACCTGCAAAGTGACGGTAATGTTAAGAAGATCAGCGATTATATTGCGAGGAAAGTAGCTGATAAACTACATGAATTGTACAAGCAGGATCGCGCGGCATTTGAAGAGAAATGGAAAGATTTGGGTGTATTTGTCAAGTATGGGATGGTAGCTGATGAGAAGTTTCAGGATCGGGCGCGGCAATTTGCCTTCTTTTCCAATACAGAGGGGAAACACTTTTTATTGGAAGAATACAAAGATCAAATTAAAGAATTACAGACGGACAAGCATAACAAGGTAGTAGCGATTTACACCAATGATCCAGCCGGCCATGATGCCTTGATTCAGGCCGCCAAGCGTCGCAACTACGACGTCTTGGTGATGGATACTGTACTGGATAACCATTGGATGCAGCATTTGGAGTACCGCGCTGAATTAGGTTTCCTGTTTGTACGAATTGATTCTGACACGCTGGACAATTTGGTGCAAAAGGAAGAGGCTAAAACATCGGTGCTGAGTGAACAAGAAACGGAAACGGTAAAAAAGACCTTTGAAGAAATTGTAAAAGGCGGCTTTGGCACTCAAGTGGAGTGTAAACCTTTGGCACCAGATGATGCTCCTGTTAGTATTACAAAGCCGGAGTTCATGCGCCGGATGCGAGAGATGCAGGCGTTGCATGGGGCTATGGGCGAGTTGCCTGAATCGTATAACGTGGTTATTAACACCAATCACCCATTGGTGGCACAACAGCTGGTAGCGAAGGAGCAAGAGGCGGAACGGAACGAGATGGCTCAGTACTTATACGATCTTGCTTTGCTTCAGCAGGGAATGCTTAAGGGAGCTGCACTGACCAAGTTTGTGGAAAAAACAATTGCTAAAATATAAATACTTACGGAGGGGCGTTCTAAATGAGCGCCCCTATTTTTTGAATAAGTTCATAGTACGCCAACATTTTAATCATGAATCACCTAGGCTTTTTAACTGCTTTTCTCGTAACGGTATTTCTTTCTTGTACCTCTTCTTCTGAGTCCAATACAGCTGTCCAGAAAGGCGGTTTACTCTCAGCGTCAGATTTCGCAGCGGAGCTCCAGAAATTGGAGTCTGCCACTATTTTGGATGTTCGAACTCCGTCCGAGTTTGAGAGCGGACATCTTTCGGGGGCCATTAATTTGGATATTTCCAGTAGTGATTTCGAGAGTGGAGTAAAAGCCTTGGATCCAACCAAGCCTGTTTTTGTATATTGTTTAAGTGGGGGGAGAAGTTCCTCCGCAGCGCAATACCTAAGGAGTCAGGGTTTTACAACCGTTAACGACCTTCAGGGCGGTATTTTGCAATGGCGTGCAGCTAAATTACCGCTGGAGCAGGGGGTGAAGGCTGCCAAGCTGACCGGAATGACTCAGCAGGAGTTTGATGCTTTGCTGAAAACGGAGCAGCTGGTTTTGGTTGATTTTTATGCGGAGTGGTGTCAACCATGTAAGCGAATGGAGCCTTATTTGGCAGAAATTAGCAAGGAAATGGCAGACAAAGTCAAGGTCGTTCGGATTGATGTTGATGCAAACCGATCTGTATCTGACCGAGTAGGCGTTACCGTTTTGCCAACGCTTCTTTTGTATAAAAAAGGGAAGATAAGCTGGAAGCAGGAAGGTTTTATTGAAAAAGAGGCCGTAGTTAAAACGCTAAAAGGTGCCTGGGAGGGTTAAGCGAAGTCACCTGTTGTTAGAAATAAAGCTTTGGGAATTTCAATATCCTGTTCCTTTTCGCCCCACGAACTTGGGTATTGATAGCTTTGTGGCATAAGTAATTTTTTTATTCCAATGTAGGGGGCTCTACAGTAAATCGGCCCCTTCTGTTCCCACTCCAGCGCCGATAGCCACCCCCATCCCACTTAGTCGAACAGCAGCGATTACATGCGGAGAAATCCGCTCGACAATTGGTTTTTTGATGGGGCCCAATCCCATTATTCCGGTCCACCAACTGTCGATCTGTACGTTTTGGTTGGGGCAAATCACCTCGTGTAGAAAGTTGGTTAAGGCTTGTCGGATGGTGGTATTGGCTTCGAATTGGTCGGTTTGTTCCCCTTCAAAATCGAGGTTACGGGCACCCCCTAGTAAGATACGGCCATCAATGTTCCTGAAATAGATATAGCCTCGGTCGTAGTGGAAGCAGCCTTCCACCTTTAATCCGGGAATGGGTTGGGTGATCATGACTTGATTTCTTGAGGGCCAAACCTCGAGTTGGGGGAGTAATTGACGAGCAAATCCATTTGCACAAATAATGGCTTGAGCGGCTTGGATGGACCAGCCTGCTGTTGTGTACAATACGATGCCGTGGGTGGTATCCTCTAGTTGTTGGATGGAAATACCATTCAGGATTTCAACCCCTATTTCGCGCGCTTTCCGCAAAAGGGCATTCATCATTTGGCCGGTATGGATTTGGCCTTCTGCTTGATTGATGAGTAGGTTTCGGACACCCTTAAAGCCAAATTTAGGCAGCTGGTCGTTGGCATTTTTGTACACTTCTGGGTGTCCTGTAATGGATTTAGCGATTCGGTTGAATTCGGTGAGGTGGTCCAAACAGTCTTCAAAAAGGGTGTTTTCTGCATCTGTGAACAGTTCAAATCCCCCGTGTTGGAAGTAGTGAATGGCCTTGTCTCCGGTTATTTTTCGCAATTGTTGTAGGCCCTTCCATCTGCGCTCTACTACATTCCAGACCGTTTCAGCGGGGGTATGTTGGAGGTCATCGATTAGTTCAGTCATAGATCCGAAGCAGGCGAAGCCTGCGTTTCGGGTGCTAGCGCCAAGCGGCATGCCTCCACGCTCCAGTACTACGATTCTTTGATTAGGGAATCGTTCTTTGGCTCGGATGGCGGCGCAGAGGCCGACCAGACCGCTTCCGACCACGACGATATCAATATTGTTTAGGAAAGATTCACGTTCCCAATAGCTCAATTCATAGATCATGATTTAAATACCATTTCGAGGATATCGGGGGTTTTGATTTCTCCGAATCCGGTGATGTGCAGTTGGTAATATTGAATTAGTTTTTGCAGGAGGTTTTTGCGGTCGGGTGCGGCCCATTGAAGGGTGTGAATTTGTTCTATGGGTAAGTAAAGGAGAGCTGCCAATTGCCGAGTTTGTTCTGGGGGAAGGAAATATCCGTGGAGCGGTTGATATGGAGTAGACTTTCCTTCTTTGAGATCAAAGAACAAGGAAGAGGGTGTTGATGGCAGTTGTGGTTGAAAGCCCAGGAACTCTGTCAGGTTGGTTAGGAAATGCAGGTGAATATGGGCTACCGGTTGGCGGGTAACGTCTAGGAATTCGATGTTTTTTTTCAGAAAAGAAAACAGCTCTGGTTGTTCTGCCCCTGGGTGGAGGCATTTTCGGAGCACTTCTGCCATAAACAATGCGACGGCTCCCTTACCGAGGTCGAACGGTATGCTGGTCAGCACTTGTTCTGCTCTGCATTCTTTTAGGCGCTGCAGCGCTTCTGGGTCTTCCTTCCAGTAGCTAATAATTTCGACTGGAGTCATGGCTTGGAAGAGGCTAAAGGGCATATTGGAGCGAGCTTTTCGGACCCCCCCAGCAATGAACGTACAGAGCCCTTTTTCGGCTGTGAAAATATCCGTTATTACGCTGGTTTCTGCGTATCGGAGGGTTCGAATGACGATGCCTTTTGTTTGCAGCACGGTGTAGCGCCTATTTTT
>CANHDG010000046.1 GCA_947459365.1 Saprospirales bacterium | reverse complement strand
TGGGGTACTTTTCGGCTCCAACAATGGAATAAAGTTCACCTGAGCGAAGTGATTGGTTGGTCAGGGCAGAGTAGCCAGTACTGTCACTAGGTAGCATCCAGGCACCAGAGGTAATAAGCCAAGCACCTTCCTTTAAATTTAGATTGGTAATTTTCCATTCCAAAGGATGGTCTAAACTCTGAAGGCTAAAACTGCCAAATAATTCTCCGTAGGATGTCTTATTAATAATAAGTTGGTTAATTCCGATATTAAGTTCCGCCTTTTGTAGGCTAAAAACATCTTGAATGCTCAGGTCAAAATCGGAGAGCATCCCATCTAATTGAATCCCTTTAAGCGGGATAAACTGGTTAAAAAAGTCCAGGTCAAAGTTAGAGAACAGGAGTTTTAGGCCTCTACCACGGTTAAACGTTTCAAAAAAGATCCGTCGGTTGTAACAGTAGAGCTCTACATTGTGGGCTTCGATGTATTGGTTCCCAAAACGGATGTAGTTGTCTTTTTCAATCACCCAGTCGTGCTCCAAGAATTCAAAATTCGAGGTATCGAAGTGGACCTGCCATAGAGAATCCACCACGGTAATGGCCCCCTTTAGCAATACGCTGTTAATTAGCAATGCATTGGGGTCTTTACTGTCCATTTTGAAATGAAGGGAATCTTTGTTGATATTCCCTTTGATCATTATGGGAGGCAGTTTATTTTTTTTCGTTAGCGAGGTGGAAGGTGCGTTCAGGATAAAGGCGGCCGTATTAAGTTCACTTCTCCAGTTGAGGGCCAACTGATTGATGGAGGTGCTGCCGTATTTGATGCGCGGTATTTGTGCGTAGAGTTCCGTAAATCCAGCCTCTGCATTCACTTGACCACCGATGGATACATTGGCAATGGTATCCAATTGCTGGTCCAAAAGCCTTGTCAGGTCTTGGGTATTCGTGATATGAATTCCAAATCGGTACTGATCGTTTAGCAAGGAGCTATCGGCTTTTGGAAGTTTCAGTTGGGCAGCAAAGACAGGGAAATGTCGAGATAGTAAGCGAAGAAGGTTGTTAACTGCCGTTCCGAGGTTATACCGACCATCTACTTCTGCAGTTAGAATTTCAGATTGAATCGCAAAATGTCGGTAGTCATCCGATAAAAAACTGGATTCAAATCGGATGGAATCTATGTGGTGGTGGATGGTTTTGTCTTCTAGTTGCTGCCGGATCCGTATATCATAAACGGCCGCTTTCCCTGCCAGGTCGGCAATGGTTTTTCCGGTGAGCCGAACATTGTCCACATTGGCGGATATGACTAGGTCTTTTTGGGAAAGGTTCAGTTTTTTCAAATCTACCTTTTTCAGGTCGGTAGAAAATTTATAGATGGGTACTTCTCCCTGGAGGTTGAGGGTTCCATCGAAGGCAAACTGCAAGTTGGGGTCATCCATACTGGCTTTGCCTTCAAAAAGCGAGGGGCTGAAGATTCCGTCCAAGACCACCGCGTGGTAGCTGTAGTTCCTGAATTCCAAAGAGTACAGGGTGCCTTTTACCCGGGCGTGCATATTGGACGATTTTAGTCCGTGCGATCCTTCTTCTATTTCGAGGTTGAACGAGGCATCCCCAAAGTCAGCGTTATTGGTGATGGTATTCAGCTTGAGGTGGTGGAGGTTCAACCGACCGGAATAGTAGGCGTTGTCGCTTCCTCGGCTGAGATCAAGCTTCATATCGAGGGAGCCGGCTCCGATATCAGACTGGAGATTACCATCCAGGATGTGGTTATATCCAAATAGCAGGTTGTAATTTCCTACAAAATTAAAATTGCCGAGTCGGTCAAATCTACTCGGTAAGGCCAGCCCGGGAATAATTTTCTCGAGTTCATGGAGGTTGGATTGCAGTTTTTTGAAGCGCATTTCCAGGCGCATCACATCTGTCCCTTTTGCAAGGTCTTCTCCGTCCATATCAAATTCCAGGAAGGTTGCAGCTCCAATTTTTGCCTGCAACCCTCGGGCATCCAATTGGTTGACTTTTCCTCGAACGGTTCCTGCGAGTCCAACTTTCAGGGCATCATTTTTCTCAAAAAAAGAATTCTGATAAAGGCTTTTCTGGAGGGGGCGAAGGTCGCCCAAGGTCAGGTAGCTTTCCGGCTGAAGTCGGATGTCAAATTTGACCTGGTTGTTGAAGCGATAAAAGTCGCGGTACTCGGAATAATGAAACAGGATGGTATCCCCAAGTGAGGAGCGATCGGTTTGTATCAGTGTTCCATAAAGGGCGGTACAGGTATCGTTGGCCGTGAGTTTATCGGCTTTAGCATGGAGGATGGCAAACCCAGACTGTTCTTCTGCTGACAGGTGTTGTACCCTCCCTTCAAACTGATAATCGGAAGTGAATTCAATGCTGTCTGCCTTTATGGCAATATTGTGCACGGAGAGGTGGTTGTAGTCCATCACCCCGGGCGGAGTTGTTTTTTGCGGGGTAATAAAGTAGCGATCTAGGTCAAATCTTCCCGCTTCGAGTTGAAAATGACGGAGAAAAAATCGAAAAGGTACTGCTGGGAGTTGTTGCGAACTGGTATCAGGAAGAGCGGTAAGCCTTGGAGGCATTTTTTGGCTCGGATAATCTTCAAAATCGAAGAAAAAACCAGAGAGCTCAATTGATTCTATGTCAGCAATCTTGGAGTTGGGGTCAAAATTATTGACTTTAGCGAGAACACTGGGTAGGTGAATGGTCATTTTCTTACCGCTCACTTCGCTGTGCTGGAGAAGTACTACATCATCCAGGCGTAGGGTTCGGATTTTGATGGAAAAAGGCGGCTTTTTCCGTTTGGGTTTTGTACTGCTTCCCCCAAAGTAATCGGCCAAAAACTGGTAGTTAAAATCGTATTCCCCCGCATACCGACGGAGGTTTACCCGTGCTTGATGCAGGGTAATTTCATCAAATTCTAGTCGATCGTTAAAAAGGGAAAAGATATTGTTTTTTAGTCCCGCTGTAAGTTGACCGGCATAAAGCAAGGTATCTCCTCGTAAGTCGGAAATGTACACTTGCTCCAAAGCCAAGTTGTCAAAGAAGGCGATATCGAGGTGCCCAATTTGGACAGTAGCTTGTAATTCAGTGGATAGGTAATTGGTAATTCGGCTGATGAGCCAGTTTTGTACCCAATTGGATTGCAGCACAAAATACAATCCGATGAGCAGTAATACCAAAACAAACGCGATGTTTTCTAGGTTGCGCCAGAAATTGAGCAGCCAACCGAGCAACAGGCTGGATCTCTCCGGACCAGCAGGGGCCGGCGGGGATGTTTGTTCTGGAACCATCGAATTGGGCATAAAACCGGGGTAAATTGTCTTACAAAGGTACGGTAATAAACGTTTTAAGATGCATTCTGTTATAGGAAATGCGAAATGTTCCGTTCTTGATTTATTTAATTCGTTTCTTTGTGGTGCCTAATTGGGATTGTTTTAATATGAATAGCCATAAGCTTTTACTTCTATGCCTCGTTTTGGGTTTGGGTGCTTGCGAAAACAAACCGCTCCCTACCACTCTAAGCGACCGTCAACTTTCTGAACTGATGGCAGAGTTGTGGCTATGTGAGGGGGCTACGGTGATGATTAATGGGTATAAGCGGGACAGTATTGCAGCGGTGTATTATGAAGAGGTGTTTGCAAAACAAAGAACGAGCAAACAAGAATACGAGGACAACCTTCGACTTTTAGTGTCAGATCTTGGGCGAATGGAGCGGGTAATGGCGGAGGCGGAGCGGAAATTGAAGGAAAAACAGGAAGGTCAAAAATCGGTCCAATAAGTGGGGAGATCTGGAGTATCCGGGTTTCTCTATTGGGGAGTATAAACAAGTATGATACAGGGTTCTCCAAAAATTGTGCTAGTCGGAACGGGCAGGATTGCCTGGAGCCTTGGTAAGCGGCTAAAGTCGAAAGGCCTGCCCATTGCCCAGGTTTTTGGCCGGAATTCGGAGCAGGCAGCTGCTTTAGGGCAAGCATTAAATTGTGAGTGGTGCACGGATCCAGCGGCACTGTTGGAGGAGGCCCGATGGTTAATCATGGCTGTGAGCGATGATGCTATCGGGGTGGTAGCGGATCAGCTTTCTGATTATGTATCAGAAAACACCTTGGTCACTCATACTTCAGGAGCTACTCCGGGGGATATTTTATCCCAGTATTTTCAGCGTTATGGGGTTTTTTACCCTTTACAATCGTTTACAAAGGAACGGCAGCCCGTCTGGTCAAAGATTCCGTTTTGCGTGGATGCCTGTGTGCCGGAGGAGGTACTGTTTTTGAGAAAGATGGCCAAAATTATCGGCAACCTGGTGTACCAGGTAAACGATGCTCAACGGGCGGTGTTGCATGTTGCCGCTGTTTTTGCAAACAATTTTGCCAACCATTGTTTTACCATCGCGGAGAAAATCCTGGACGAGGCAGATTTGCCTTTCGAATTATTGCACCCCTTAATGGAGGAGACCATTGCCAAGGCGGTGGCAGATTCTCCTTCCAAAATGCAAACGGGTCCTGCAGTAAGAGGTGATTTGGATACACTTCAGCGCCACATTCGATTGCTAGAAGGCAATGAAGCTTGGCAGGGCATCTACAAAGTTATGTCGGAGGATATTCAGGGCGTGAAACGGAAAGAAGAGTAGATTACAAACTATTTAACGAATACCTATTTAAGCAGTTGTTTTAACCATGGATTCATTGACACAGGTGGTGTTAGGTGCGGCTTGCGGAGAGTTAGTGGCCGGTAGAAAAATCGGAAATCGGGCGATGTTGTGGGGAGCACTTGGGGGGACGATCCCAGATTTTGATGTTTTTGCAGGTTTTTTTACCGATGAAATAACGGGAATTGCGTTTCACCGTGGATTTATGCACTCCATTTTATTTGCGGTATTGGCACCCTGGGGATTGGCCTGGTTAACGCACCGGTTTTACAGCACGGACTTTTATCGAAGGAAAGGATATAAGTTATTTTTTTCGCTTTTCTGGCTGGTTTTTTACTTGATTGCAGCGGTAGGGATTAATTTAATTCCTATTATCTTGAATGGTTCTTTTAGCTGGTGGACGTTTTCGCCTACTTTGGCACTGGGTATTTGGTTGGTTCGTAAATTATGGTTGGATTATCGTAAGCGGGATTTAGCTTCGGTGGAGCTGCCTTATTTTACCTGGGTGCAGGTTTTTTTCTGGAGCATATTTACCCATCCTTTGTTGGATTGTTTTACCAATTACGGAACGCAGATTTGGCAACCTTTTGCAGATACACGGATCCAGTGGAACACGGTTTCGGTGGTTGATCCTTTATACACCATCCCTTTTGCTTTGTTTTTATTGGTAGCAGCCTGGTTGGTTCGGTTATCGAAACTGCGTTACTCCTTGGCTTGGGCAGGTATGCTTTGGGGAATCGGGTATTTGTTTTATACCTGGAACCACAAGCAATTGGTGGATGCTGCTGTAAAAAAAGCAATTGCTGAGCGGGGTTGGCATTATTCCAGGTTTCAGACCAATCCAACTATTTTTAATAATATAGTTTGGACTGCAACAGTAGAGTCAGACTCGGTGTATTATTTTGGTTTATATGGTTTTAACGATGCCCCTCCTTCGTTACGCCCAATCTCCGTAATTTCTAAAAACCATTCTTTATTGGACCATATCCCGGAGAACGATCGAGCAAAGCGGTTTTTACGCTGGTTTACCAACGGTTATTTTAATGTATTGCCGAGAGGGAAGGATACTTTCCAGGTGAACGACCTTCGGTTTGGGTTATTAGGAGACACCTTGTTAGTGAATAACTATGTATTTCCATTTCTACTGTTCAAAAATGAACAGGGGGAATGGGACGTCTTGCAGGATAACAAGCGGGTTTCGGATCCTGAAATGAATAAGCAGGCGATGAAAGGGCTTTGGAATCGGGTAATTGGGCAGGAATAGAGGTTTGACCTGTTTCTTTATATTCTGGCACCTTTTTAGTAAAACCGGCTTAAGTCCAATGATTCTGTATTGAAGCCTGCCGAATGTAGGGTAATCAACAGGATCTACCCAATCTGCTTTCCCCTAGTGAATGGATAATGGACCTTATACATTCGTGTATAATTATATTAGAGTAGTAGATATCTACCGAAAATAAAGGCTTGTGTGGATCTAAAATTGGTATTTTATAGAGTTGTTCCACCTGTTGTATAGATAATCTGCAAGCGCCTTTCCCAGCCAAATTCACTTTAATTCACCTGGGTAGGATGCCCAAATGGTGTTCAGCAACGATTTGATTTAATATCGACATTATATCAAAATTTTGTATCGCTCCAGTTTTGGCTTTTAAAATTTGGGTTTTAATTTAGTCCAAGACAAACTAAACTGAAAAATAATCATACCTTACCTGTAACAGCTTTGTTTTTAGAGTAACATCTATGGTGCAAGGTTGAGGCGACAAAAATTATACAAAATTTGATGCGTTTGCCCAAAGTGCAAGGCTGCTTTACCTCTTGATTTGAACGAAGCAGTTTTCCTTTTATGTCTAGGGCCTTTCACCTTTCTCAGTGATGGCAGCAATATCTCTATAAAAATAACACCCTTTATTAAATTTCAATTGATTGGTCTAATCTGATCACTATCTATGGAAAAGTCAAAGGTCATCACCCAGTTGTATTCGTACTTTCTCTCTGAAAATAGGAAAGAGTTAATTGAGAAATATACCTTGTATGTGGCAATTAGTAGCTACATTTTTCACCTAATTATTATTGCATTAAATATGCAGGGAGTGATTGAGCTTGAGCAAAAATTCTTCAAAAATCCAATTGCGGCTATTTATACACCCTTCTCTTTCATTTTAGTATTTGAAGTATTTTTATTGGTGTATTACCTTCCTAAGTCAATCACCGCTTACATCGGTAAACAGTATGAGATTATTACGTTAATCGTAATTCGAAGAATATTTAAGGACATTGCCTACGTGGAGCTTGATTCTAATTGGTTTCAGAACAAAAACGATCTTCAGTTTACGATTGATGTTGTAACCTCCTTGATGTTGTTCTTTATTATTTATCTGTTTTACCGATCTATTGGAAAGAGGAGTTATGTTTCATTCAATAATGAGGATAAACGGGGAAAAGAGGTAAAGCGATTTGTAATGCTAAAACAGGGAATAGCAGTTGCCCTCGTTCCCGTTCTCTTTTTTCTGGCTGTATACACCTTCTTAAATTGGGTTTTGTTAACCTACCAAGATTATTCAAACGGTATTCTGGAACTTAGTAACCTGAACAATGTATTTTTTGATGAATTTTTTAATATTTTGATTGTAGTGGATGTTTTGCTATTGCTCTCCTCTTTCTTTTACTCTGATCGTTTTTCCAAGATTATTCGAAACTCAGGATTTGTTATTTCGACTATTTTACTAAAAATCTCCTTTTCCTCCGTTGGAGTAGTTAGCAATGTCCTAGTTATCAGCTCTGTCTTGTTTGGATACTTAATTCTGTTGATTCACAATTTATACGAGCAAAATGCGGTTGATTCACGCGAGCAACCCCTTTAAGATGGAGTCTAGTAATCATTGCTGTTTAGATGGGAATAGATTGGAAAATAACTGTTTCTGAAGCCGAGGGTATATACTAGGCATATATGCTGTACTGACTAGGTGCGATCGAATTGCCCAACAAACAATTTTTTGGGCAAAGTTTTTTTTGCGTTTGCAGATAATTAATGACCGTGATAGGAACGTGGGCTAGGACTCCCTTCCAACAGGTAGGGAGTCCACCTAGTACCTTGATTATTTCAATCCAGAGGGCAAGTCCTTTTCCACAGGCGGAATCCCGTTTTTCATCCATCTTGGTTGGGGCTCTCCCAATAAATAATGGTCAAAAAACTGCTGCATTCGGGTCTGAAAGTCGATTCGATTGGGCAGTTTTACTGGCCAGTGAGGTTCCTCGTTGTAGTTGAGCAACCAAGTTGGTTTTTGAAGCCTTCTCAATCCGGTGAAAAGTTCGATACCCTGTTCGAAGGGAACTGCTCCATCTTTATCATTGTGGAGCAGTAGTACTGGAGTTTCTACCTTGTGAAGATTGAACAAAGGAGAGTTTTCTAAATAGTTAAGGGGTTTTTCCCAAAGAGAACCACCGATGCGGGACTGTTGATGCTCGTATTGGAAATGCCTGCTAAGCCCACTTTCCCAGCGGATGCCTCCATAGGCAGAGGTCATATTTCCAACGGCTGCACCTGCCTCTGCACATTTGAATAGATTGGTTCGGGTGAGTAGGTACATAGTCTGATAGCCGCCCCAGGAATGTCCTTGCAAGGCCATGCGTTTGGCATCTATTCCACCCCTCTGAATCAGATAAGTTACACCACTTAAAATAGCATCGTAGGCAGATTCTCCAGGATATCCAATCCGGTAGGGAATATCTGGCATAAAGACAACATATCCCCTGCTTGCGTATTGGACAGGGCTAATCTGTGACCTGCCAAAGGAGGGTGCGCGGTGTTGGTGTAAGCCATCCGACAGCTTTTCATAGAAGTTCACAATCAGGGGGTACTTTTGGCTTGCATCAAAGCCGGCAGGTTTTACCAATAGCCCATTCAGGGTATCTCCCATTAAGGAAATCCACCGAATCATTTCGATAGAGGGCCAGCGGTACTCGGCTTGTTGAGGATTTACATCCGAAATTTGTACAAAAGGAACGGTTGGACCCGCTGTTTTGAGGTTGGGAAAAGAAGGGGCGTATAAAAGGTTAGGGAATTCCTGGAAATTCTGTCTGGTAAATAGAAACGCACTTCCCTTAGCCGCTTTCAGTGGACTGCGGGTAAAACTAAAATCCTGTTCTAACCAAGTCTTGAAACCGCCTTGGGTTGGGTGCATCAAGTGGTAGCCCTCTCGTTTACTACGCTCTTGAAAACTATGCAAAAGCAGTAAGGAGTCTGGGTGAAGGGTCTGGGCTTCCTTATCCAGGCGAATATTTCGGAAAGTGGTTTGAGTGGCTCGACCATTGGTCATCGGGAAGGGGGCTCGGCGTTGGTATAAACTAAAGTTCCAGACATCGTACCGATCATAAAGCAGTACCGAATTTTCTCCTTCCATCCATCCGGCTATTCCATAAGGCCCAGGTTGATCTGGTACATCGGTCGTTTCCTCGTAAAAGGGGGAAATTTGGTTAGAGGTGAGTCGAATAGGATCCACATCAACGGAAACCGGTCGGAAATACCAGGAGCTATCGGAATGCGACCACCAGAGCAAATGTTTGCCCTCCGGTGAAAGGTAGACATCCCCATCCAGCGCAGGGATTGCGAGTACTGAGGTTCCCGTTTTAAGATTCACTAAGTACACATCCTTGGCGGATTTGCCCAAGTGTTGTGCGGTCACCGCATAGGGTTCATCGTTGGTTGCCAGGGCGTAATCGGTGTCCCTGGTGTCTGTGAAGCTAAAGCGGAGTTCTTGTTGGAAGGGGTTTGCGAGGGATCGGATGGCAAATTGCTCATTGAGGAAGCAGACAGCTGGAAACGCTTTTTTCTGATCGTTTTTGAGCCGTTTGTTCATCACTGTGTAGAGATAAGGTGAATTGGAAGACCAAACCTCTACTTTGGCTACTTCTTCAGGGAGCAGGGTGGTGTCCGCAAAAATCTCAGGAGGGGCGATTCCGAAGAAAAGGCGATTTCCTGATTTGCTAAAAAGGGGCTGGCTGTGTTCGCTCAGAATCCATCGACCTTGACGAGGGGAATCTGCGGGTTGAGCAGGCAAAAAGTTGCCGGTATTGTCTGCGATTATTCTGGCGGTGTCGCGGCCTTGCAAATTGGCATAGGCGAGTACCCAGGGCCTGGATTGTGCTTTGGTTGTGTCGGTATCGGTTAAAAATGCGGCTTGCCAACCGTTTTCATCCAGGGCTAGTTGTTTGAATTTTCCTTTATTTCGCCAGAGCGGCTGAATAGCTCCTTTGGATAATTGTTGGCTATATACCCCAGCTTGTTTGGTGACAGAATCCTGGCTCCATTTTGAATCATCTCCGACTCCACTTGTGTGGAAAAGTAAGGTAGCGGAGCGTTTTGACAGGGTGAAGTTAGTGACAAAGGGGATGGTGTCGGTTTTCTGGCTACTCAATTGGCGGACCAGCAATTGGGTGCCATTATCGGCATTCTCCACTTTGGGTTTGCTTTTTTTCTCCACCGGTTTGGGCAGGGTGTCTGGTTTTGGGGTTGCGCTGGTATCCCGTACCGTTGGCTTGCTGGAGTCTGTGTTTTTTGATTTGGGGGTGGGTTCCAGCTGAATAAAGGCCCAATCTGACCAGTATTCCGGGACGGAGAACCGTTGCACACGAGCGATTTTGTCGAGTTTGCCTGTGGAGAGCTCTAGAATACCAAGGGAGTCTTTAGGCAGGTCATCCGATTTGACTTTTTTACGTTTGAGGGCCCGAGTGCTATCGAGCGCTGGTTTGATGGTGAAAAAAAGCCATTTGTTATCCGCCGAAAAAACGGGGTTTTCTGCCCGTTCGAAGCGGCTGGTTTGCTTGCTTTCGGCTTGGTACAGGTATAAAAGCGCGTCGCCCTCTGAAACGGACCGGACCTGGTAGGCGACCCATTGTCCGTTATTGGACAGCAGCTGTCGTTCAATGGAGTTCCACCGGTGGATATCCTCCATTTCGATTGGTTTTTTTTGGGAAAAGGCACTTGGCAAGGATGCCAGGCACAGCAACAAAAGTAGTGTAGTTATTCTTTTCATTTGGCAAATATATTGAAAAAGAGAATGAAATTGTTTGGAGGGGAAATCCATTTATTTGTAGTGGTCCTCTCTCCACAGTGCAAATGACCTCCTTCAGGTTCAATCCGTGAAATCGTATCAAAGTAAACAGGCTTCTTCCCACCTTATTTCGCCGATTAATTTTAGACTCTTTTTTTATTTTTGGGAAATAGAAGAGTTGATTAATAGGAACAAGGTGTATATTTCGGCAACCATTATTAACAACCGCTTTCCAAAGTTAATTTGGCAGGAGTGGATTAAACCGGGTTTGGAAATGATTCAGGTCTTACATATTTCAGCGGAGTGTTATCCAGCTGCCAAAACAGGTGGTTTGGGAGATGTAGTGGGCTCTTTGCCCAAATATATGACCCAATCAGGAGTGCTTTCAGCCGCGATCCTACCCAAATATGCAACCAAGTGGATCGTAGCGGCCAATTGGAAGCGGGTCTATGGAGGAGCTGTTTGGGTAGATTGGCGCTCTTATCCGTTTGAAATCCACGAGTTGGAAGAGAATCAGCTTGGTTTTCCGCTTTTTGTGGTGCATTTGCCAGGTTTGTATGATCGGCCGGGGATTTACCAGTATGCCTCCGGGGCTCCTTACGAGGATGAGGTACTGCGTTCTATTGTCTTCCAGCAAGCAGTATTGGATTGGTTGTTGTCTTTTCCCTGGCAAGATCGCCCAAGGGTATTGCATTGCCATGATCACCACACAGGGTTGATTCCATGGATGGTCAAATACATGCCTAATTTTCAGCAGTTATCTCCCATTCCAACGGTTTTTACCATCCATAATGGACAATATCAGGGTGCCTTTAGTTGGAAAAATGACCGCTTAATTCCTCCCCATGAGGCAGGTTCTGGGCTGGTATTGGACTGGAATGGAGCGATCAATCCAATGGCGACGGCAATCAAAACGGCTTGGGCAGTCACGACCGTCTCCAAGTCCTACTTATATGAACTGCATGAGAGCAGCCTTGGTTTGGAACCCTTATTCCGACAGGAATGGAGAAAACAATGGGGGATTGTTAATGGAATTGATGCAGCGGTTTGGGATCCAAAAACGGACCCCATGATCGAGGCTAGGCTGCAGGGAGATTCAGAACCGGCTATTGCTGACTTTAAGGCTAAGAACAAGGCAGCCTTGTGCGCTCGGTTTGGATTGGATCCAGCCTGGCCGCTGGTGAGCTTTATTGGTCGAATGGTGCATGAAAAAGGAAGTGATCTATTGCCCACGGTTTATGAACATTTTCTTACTGCAGGCGCGCGCGTTTCCTTCTTAGTGCTTGGGACGGGAGAAAGCTGGACCGAAAATGAATTTAGAGGTTTGGCTTATCGGTATCCGGGCAAGTGCTACGCTGTGATCGATTACAACGAAGCGCTTTCCCATCAGATTTATGCCGGCTCCGATTTCTTGATTATGCCATCGAGGGTGGAGCCCTGTGGCTTGAATCAACTTTATGCCCTTCGATATGGAACCATTCCCATTGTCCGCTCTATTGGAGGTTTAAAGGATACGGTTCCGGATTTGGGAGAGCCAGATGGAAGCGGTCGTGGTATTCGGTTTGATCAATTTAGTGTTGAAGATGCCGCGCAGGCAGTGTATCGGGCCGCCAATTTATGGCATGAGGAGCCAGGTGCATTAAATCAGATCAGGAAACGAATTATGGCAGTTGATTCCTCCTGGGAGAACGCTTTACGGCAATACGCACAAGTATATCGGGTGGTAGGTGCAGCCATTCGGTTGGCAAATCCCGGTTAATTAAACACAAAAAATAAACATTCAGTTATGTATAAAATGATTTCCATTATTCTAGGTGGTGGTGCCGGTTCAAGGTTGTTTCCCTTGACCGACCAGCGTTCCAAGCCGGCAGTTCCCATCGCCGGCAAGTATCGTTTGATTGATATTCCGATCTCCAATTGTATCAATTCGGGGGTAAAACGAATGTTTGTTTTGACCCAATACAATTCGGCTTCGCTGAATGCCCACATAAAGAATACCTATAATTTTGATTACTTCTCGAGGGGTTTTGTTGATATTTTGGCCGCAGAACAAACGCCTGGAAGCAAGGATTGGTTTCAGGGAACGGCAGATGCGGTACGGCAGAGCCGTATTCACTACGAGCGACACGAGTTTGATTATGTGTTGATTTTATCAGGTGACCAGCTTTACCAGATGGATTTTGAAGCGATGGTGCGCTCCCACGTGGAGAAGGGAGCCGATGTTTCCATAGCTTGTCTGCCGGTAGATGCTCGCGATGCTACTGGATTTGGTATTATGAAAGTAGACGCTGCCGGTATGATTCCCTCCTTCATCGAAAAGCCCAAGACGGATCAACTGCCTGCCTGGGTGAGTGAAGTAAGTGCAGCCAATAAACGACGGGGGAAAATGTACATGGCGAGTATGGGGATTTATATTTTCAATCGAAAAGCACTGGCTGACTTGTTTGAATCCAACATGGATGCTGTTGATTTCGGAAAAGAAATTATCCCTTCGGCGATCCATTCCGGGTACAAAGTGGCTGCTTATCAGTACGAAGGGTACTGGACCGATATTGGAACCATTCGCTCTTTCTTTGAAGCAAACCTCGAATTAACAGATCATATTCCATCATTTGATCTATTTGACCAACAACGGCGCATCTATACTCGCTCCCGCAACTTGCCTCCTGCCAAATTTTATGGGGGGACGCAGTTGAACCGGGCGTTGATTGCAGAGGGCTCCATCATCCATGCCCGACTGATTGACACAGCGGTAATCGGTATCCGATCGCGAATCGGTGAAAATACAGTGATCAAGAATACCATTGTCATGGGTAATGATAAATACCAGACCTTGCAAGAAATGATGGATGATGAGTTTGATATTCCGCTTGGTGTGGGGCATTATTGCCACATTGAACAAGCAATTTTGGATAAAGATTGCCGGATTGGCAATAATGTAGTTATCAAAGGCAGTGATCAAATGCCGGATGTGGATATGCCCGAGTATGTCGTCCGCGACGGAATTGTGGTGGTCAAAAAAGGGGCCATTATTCCGGAGGGTACTCGGATTATGTAAGGAGTTGGGTAGCGGAGTTTGGTCTACGAAGCCGCTCCTCAAGCTCCATTTTTCAGCCTCTAACCATTGAATTGGAATGCCCAGGTATACATTAACCCTTGATTTACAGCCGGATCCCGAAAAATGGTCCGCCTACGACGCCTATCACCGAGAAGTGTGGCCAGAGGTCTTGGATAGTATCCGAACCTCCGGGATTCAATCCATGGAAATCTTTCGGCATGCCAATCGCTTAGTGATGGTTCTCGAGGTGCTCGATTCCTTTTCTTGGGAAGCTAAAGCGGCGGCTGACCAGAAGAATGAACGGGTACAGGTTTGGGAGCGTTTGATGTGGAATTATCAACAAGCCATACCCACGTCAAAGCCAGGAGAAAAGTGGGTCCTCATGGATTCCATATTTTATTTTGAGTAAAAGTTGTTGGTTGTGTGATTTTATCGTATTTTTGCGGCCTCTTTTGAAAAGCCCGGTGTTACTTCGTTGTAAGGAGTCGGGCGAGATTTTATCTCATTATTAAATTTTCAGTATTATGGCAGTAAAAATTCGTTTACAGCGTAAGGGTCGTAAAAAGGCTCCGTTTTATCACATTGTAGCAGCGGACGCCCGTGCTCCACGCGATGGTCGTTTCATTGAGAAAATTGGAACATACAATCCACTAACTGTTCCTGCAACCATTGAGTTGAACCGTGACCGTGCATTGCACTGGTTGATGGTAGGTGGCCAACCAACGGACACCGTTGCAGCAATTCTTCGTTACAAAGGGGTTATGTATTTGAAGCACCTCCAAGTAGGGGTTAACAAAGGTTCAATCACTCAAGAGCAAGCCAACGAGCGTTTCGCGAAGTGGATGAGCGGCAAAGATGCTTCCATCACGGCACACAAAGAGCAAATCTCCAAGAAGAAAGAAGCGCTGCGCGTTGCGCTTGATGGAGTTGCCAAAGTGAAAGCAAAGCCAGTAGTGGAGGAAGCTCCAGCGGAGGAAGCTGCACCAGTAGAAGAAGCTGCCGCAGAAGCAACAGAAGAAACAGCAGCAGAATAAGCAGATGGCCGGTATTTTTTGCCGGCTGTATCAATCAGTCCTTTCGGGACTGTTCCTATGGAATTTTTATAGACCTGGTAAAGCCCTTGTTGGTTTTACCAGGTCTTTTTTCAAATAACCTGTTATTTAACCTATATTTTCCATTAATCATCTTTAAAATTCCGTTTTTGGCCCCTGATTTGAAAGGAGCTAGGAACTATCACCTGTTTTTTCTTTTTTTTAGTAAAAAAATAACACCACATGCAAGAACTTGATCCAAAATATTACGCGCGGTTGCAGGAAATTGCAGCTGCTATCCAAGAATCACCCGCTTTGGCTCAATATGCAGAAGAGGAGGACGAGGAGCAATATACGGAGCTCCGGCAGCAGTTTGAACCCTACATCTCTGAACTTCACCACTGGGTAGCAGCAGAAGCGCCTCTCCAGCTGGTCACCCTGGAGAAATATTTATTAAATGAACTGTTTGAAGGTTTGTACCTGCCACGGGTACTGGGCTATGCAGTTTTGAGGGGAGAGGTGAGCGACCAGTTTCGGTACCTGCGCCCAAACGATCACTTCAAGGATGTCTTGTTGGCTATCTGCGCCAGCCCACATTTTGATCAACTCCGGAAACGGATTGGACAAACTATTCAGGTAGGATTTGCCCTATCCAGCGATATTTGGATTACCAATCTGCTGAGTTTGGTAGACAACAAACGAGTGCGTTCTTTTTTGACGCAGCTAAAGTCAGACCGGTACCGAGACACCAAAGATCGGGCGGAGCTGTACCAGCGTTATGCCCGGCAGCTGCGGAATGAGCTGTATTTTTCTGCGGATTTTCCTACCTCTCTTGGGGAGATGAAAGCCAATTTCTCGGCATTGCGCCAGTTTTTGATGAAACGCTTCGAAGTTGGGGGAGACAACCAAAGTTTGCACCAGCAAATTCAGGATTTTCTCAACAACGAACAGTTCCAAAATACGGATGAGTACTTGGAAATGTTGGCCATGTATATCAATTACATGGAGCTGGACGCGCCGACTAAAGAGCTGGTTGGCAAGCATTTTGAACGAGAGCGCCGCGCTTTGCAGGAGTTTGATGAAAAATACTTACAGTTCTTGCTGACCTGTTATGAATCAAAGGCTGGGATCACCAGTCTTCAAGATGAGCGGGTAAGTGGACTGATTGACAAGAGCCGTCCGGATAAGCTGAGTGACTACTACCGGATCGCGGACAAAATTCACAGCTTGGGCTATGTACACCAAGACTCTATCGATGCCGTACAAGATTTTTACGCCTCGCACGAGGGATTATCGGTGGAAACGGAGTGTCTGCGCCGACTGGTTCTTGTTTATTTCACTCGTCTGATTCAAGGCTTGACAGAACGCGATTACGCAGATTATTTTGAACTAAACAAAATATTCGGCTTGTATATGCGTATATTTGACAACCAACAGTTCAATCAGGCGATGGAGCGGATTTCCATGGACTATGTCAACAAACTGCTGAAGCGGTATTCCGACAAGCGCAGCCGTGACTACCAAGATATCAAGAAGTTTGTCTCTGTAAACTTCCAGGAATTTGGTTTTCTGAAGGAAAAAGAAGTAATTGAGCTCTTCAAAACCCGGCGGAAACGCAGTTCCCAATCTTAATTCAATTGAACCTGCAAAGAAGTTCTTACTATGTACATTCTGATCTTTTTTATAGTATTGTATGTCTTGAACGGCTACACCATGACCAAGTTATTTGGAAAGGCTGGCATACCGGAGCACAAAGCTTGGATCCCGGGGGTAGCTGCTGTTGAGTGGTGTAAATTAGTTGGGCGAACCCCTGCTTATGCCCTTTGGTTGCTCTTCCCGGTAGTTAATATTTTTATTTATGCGGGTTTGAGCATTGACTTGATTCGCTCCTTTGGCCGTCATGGATTTTGGGATTCCGTACTCGCGGTGGTCTTCTCTCCAATCCCCTATTTTCAATTGGGTCGTGCTGCTGCTGCCACCTACAAGGGTCCAGTGCTGGAAGAGGAGCGCAGTTACCACCGCGCTTACGCCACTGCCCTTGAGAAACAAGACAAGGCGGCCCTCCGCAAGTTGGAAACCAACAACCCTTTCCGAAAATCTACGCTCAGAGAATGGACAGAAGCCATTGTCTTTGCCGTATTTGCAGCCGCTTTCATCCGAATGTTCTTGTTTGAAGCGTATGTGATTCCAACTCCTTCTATGGAGGGAACGCTGAAGGTGGGTGATTTTTTGTTTGTCAGCAAACCTTCCTATGGCCTGCGGATGCCCATGACCGTGGTTCAATTCCCATTGATCCACAACCGCTTCAGCAATAACCGTGGTCTGCTTGGTAGAGAATCCTACCTCGCTGATCCTTCTTTGCCTTACTATCGCCTTCCAGGCTGGGATAAGGTAGAGCGCAATAGCCTTGTGGTGTTTAACTTCCCTGCTGGTGATAGTGTAGTGATTACACCCGATCGGGTTTGGGATATCTATCAATGGAGGCGCAATCCGGAAAATGACCGCAAAAAACCTTCCATTGTTACCCGCCCTGTGGATAAAAAGGACCATTACATCAAGCGCTGCGTAGCAGTAGCTGGAGATAGTTTGCAAATTCGCGGCGGTCAACTTTATCTAAACGGTCAGCCAGCAGTCAATCCGGAGCACATGCAGTTTATGTACCGTGTACAATCCTCCAAGCCGCTTGATTACAAAAAGATGGATGCTTGGGGAGTCAGCCTTGATGAACTTTCCAGGGCAAAAGGGTACTTTAGCTTGGATCAAAAGCAAGTGGAGCAAATTAAATCCTTGGGAGAAGAGGTGAAGGTAGAACGGGTATTGCCCTATGCCCTTCCTCCAGATCCTACTTATGTATATCCCAATAGTCCAAAGGTGAGTGGAGGATGGACAGTGGACGATTACGGTCCTATCTTCATCCCCAAAGCAGGAGCAACTGTCCAGTTGGATGAACGTAGTATTGTTTTTTACGAACGTCTGATCCGCGACTATGAGCACAATACCGTGAAGGTGACGGGCGATCAGATTTTGATCAACGGTCAGCCAGCCACCAGTTATACGTTCCGTCAGAATTATTATTGGATGATGGGGGATAACCGACATAACTCGGAAGATTCCCGTATCTGGGGCTATGTACCGGAGGATCACATTGTCGGTAAACCAGTATTGGTGTGGTTTAGCACGAAAAATGGTTC
>CANHDG010000045.1 GCA_947459365.1 Saprospirales bacterium | reverse complement strand
TATTGCTGCATGCCGAATTGACCATAGCTGATACGGGCACGGACAGTAGTGGGCCCGGTAATAGAGTCGGTAGATAGGAGGAGGACCCCCCCTGATGCGTTTCCGTACAGGGCTGCTGCGGGGCCCCGTAAGATTTCCATCCGTTGAAGTGCTCCTGGGTCGATATTATCTACCTGACCTTGACCATCTGCGGTTGTTTCTGGTAAGCCGTCTACTAGGAGCCGGATTCCCCGTATGCCGAAGGCGGCGCGTGCACCGAAGCCTCTGACAGCGATTTTGAGGTCTTGGGTGAAGTTATCGGCATTGGAAAGGTAAAGACCTGGTACAGCGGAGAGCGCCTCCTGCAAGGTAAGCTGAGGTTGTCCTTTACGCATCCAGGAGTCTTCCAGTAAGGTAACGGCCAAGGGCGTTTGGAGTTGGGAAGAGGCGAGGCGAGTTGCGGTAATGGTGACTTCCTGAAGTTGGGTAGAGTCAGCAACGATGGATTGGGCGGGCATTGCAATGGTATAAGTCATTGCGATGCCCGCCCAGAGTAAACTAGTTACCTTCATCTTCCATGCTATCACAGTGGTAATGGCGTTTGGAAGGCATTGGACGGTCACCACCAGCGCCTCCTTTTCCTTCGGAGATCATTTTTTGAACAAGGCGTGCTTTTTCTTGCTGCAGGGTAACTCGGCGTTGTTCATCTTCTTGTTGGTCAAAGTAGATGGCTCCATCGATCCAGGTAGTCTGGGCTTTGGAGTAAATGGATAGCGGGTGGGTATTCCAGAGGACTAAATCGGCGTCTTTTCCGGGTTTGATGCTTCCAACTTTATCGTCTACATGCAGGAGTTTCGCGGGGTTGAGGGTGACCATTTTAAGGGCTTCCTCTTCGTTTACGCCGCCGTATTGTACGGTTTTTGCTGCTTCCTGATTTAGTCTTCTTGCCATTTCGGCATCATCGGAGTTAATGGCTACTAGTACACCTTGTTGGTGCATCATAGCGGCATTGTATGGAATGGCTTCGTACACTTCCATTTTATAGGCCCACCAGTCGGCGAAGGCACTTCCACCTGCACCATGTTTTGCCATTTTATCGGCAACTTTATAGCCCTCTAGAATATGGGTAAAGGTATTGAGCTGGAAGCCAAATTTTTCGGCTACGCGCATCATCATGGTGATTTCGGATTGTACATACGAGTGGCAGGTGATGAACCGTTTTTGTTCGAGGATTTCGCCGAGTGTTTCTAAGTCTAAATCGACCCTGTAGGGTTTTCCTGATTTTTTCAGCTGAAGGTATTCCTTTGCTCTGGTGAAGTAGTCCATGTAGACCTGTTCCACGCCCATTCTTGATTGTGGGTATCGGAATCGAGCGTTATCGCCCCAGTTACTTTGTTTTACGTTTTCTCCTAATGCAAACTTGATAAAGCCAGGCCAGTCGTTAAATTTCAGCTCTTCCGGTGCATAGCCCCAGCGCAGTTTTATTAGCTGTGTTTGTCCACCGATTGGGTTAGCAGAACCGTGAAGGATATGGCTTGCGGTAACACCTCCTGCTAACTGGCGGTAGATATCGGGGTCTTCGCTGTCGATTACATCGCTCAGGCGAACTTCGGCGCTGGACTCCTGGGTTCCCTCGTTAATTGAACGAGATGCTGCGATGTGAGAGTGTTCATCTATGATGCCCGCGGTAAGGTGTTTATCGGTGCCATCGATTTGGATTACATTTTGGCTTACGGACAGTTTTTGGCCAATTTTCTTAATTTTTCCGTATTCTACCAAGACGTCGGTATTTTTTAAGATTCCGTCTTTTTCGTTGGTCCAAACGGTCGTGTTTTTTATCAAATAGGATTTTTGTACAGGTTTAGAAGTTGATCCAAGTCCTGTAAACGGGTAGTAAATATCGCCATAGGTGATTTTTTTACTTGGGGTTGTTTTTTTGGCTGGGTTGGGGGTTTGTTCGGACTGTTGAAGTTTCCAGGTGAACGGTTGACCATTTGCCCAGATCCCTCTTCCGGAAGCGGAGAGTATTCCTTTCAGTGAAGGGAGTGTTCCGGCGAGTAGTGCGGTGGTTTTGGCAAGGGTGTCTTGCATCCAGGAAAGCTGTATTTGGTCGCGTTGCAATTGGAAATTAACCTTTGTTTTGGAACTGTCCGGGAGTAAGAAGTACGCGTCTGCAGCTCCTTTTTTCAGGCCAACGACCAGGTTAAAGGAGGAGGAGTCGGAAGTAGTAAGTTGATAGCTTCCGAGCAATTGGGTTGGGAATACCTCACTAAAGTCTTTGTATTTGTAGGCATTCCCTTTGCACCAGGTTTGGAATATTTTTGTCTCCGGATCAAAAATGTTCCCGGAGGCGATGATAAAGTTGGCTAATTTGCCCTTTTCAAGGCTTCCGATTTTGTCATAGGCGCCCAACAATTGGGCGGGTTGAAAGGTAAGGGCTTTTAGGGCAGTTTCTTCAGGGAGGCCGTTTTCAAGGGCTTTTTTGAGTTGTGCATAAAATTTGGATTTATCCTTTAGATCAGCTGTGGTAAGGGCGAAAGTAATCCCTGCCGATTCCAGTCGGGCGGGATTTGAGGGGGCTAGTTCCCAGTGTTTAAGTTCTCGCAGGCTGATATTTTCTAGGGCGTAGGGATCGCGCAGATCATATCCATTGGGGAAATTGAGGCTTACAATAAGCGGTTGGTTAGTCGCTTTTATTTCTTCTAAGCGTTGGTATTCGTCTCCTGCTGTTTTGACGATATAGGGAATATTAAATTCTTTTCCGATTTGGTGGATGCGTAGAATATCCAGTTTATCAGTTGCCTCGAAGAATTGTGGGAGCGTTTGGAGGGTATTCCAGGCTTCTAGGGAGGCGTTGTATTCTTCTTTTTTACCTGCTTGTTGGTACCACCGAGCATCGTGGTAGGTTTGGCGGAGCAGTGCGATGATACCCATAAGGGAGCTTGGGTAGTTTTGTCTGCTACTGCCTTTTCGAAACGAAAGGAAGTGTCCTGCGTTGGAGGTAATAATACTAAGGTGTGCGGAGGTTTCGTCTAGGGAGACCAGTGCTCCAGATCCTCTGGAGATTCCATCTGGTTGATGGGTGACTACGGCGGTGAACCCCAGTTTTCGATATTCCTCGCCCAATTTAGTGTCAGGAGAAAAGTAATCGGCGGCGGCATATTCTGGTTTGAGTGCTTCATTCCAGGCATAGGCTCCCTTTTTGTTGCTGGTGGTTTGTGGAGGGCCATCTCGGCGCCCTGAGGGGGCCGCGGTATTTTCCAGGCCATAGTTTCCTGCATAGAGGTCAATAAAACCTGGGTAAATTGTTTTTCCGCTGCAGTCTACGACGATTGCTTCGGAGGGGATTACCACTTTTTCACCTACTTGCTCAACGATTCCCTTTTTTATGAGTAAGGTTGCTCCTTCCAATTTTGTTTTATAGTCGGTGTAAACGGTGGCATTGGTTAGCGCATAGACTTCTGGGCGCTCGTCGGAGGGAGCGCTAATGGGAAACGTTTGTTGGGTATGCGCTATAGAGCTGCTCACGATCGAAAGGAGCAGCACGAGGAAAAATTGGATGGAAGTTGCAAAAGAGTGTTTATTTTGCATGTCGATGTTTTTTATCTAGAAAGAAAAAGCAAACCTACAAAATTAATCTATTAAGCGGTACTACATTTTAAGGCAAAGGAAGGTTCAAATGGATCTTTTAAGTCATTGGGTAAGCACCGGGTAGGTTGTTTTTGGATGGTGCATGGACAACAGTCGTATTTATATAGGCATTTCAATTGGGTTTACATGAAAAGGGTGTTTTTCTGGGTGGTTATCAGTACTTTTTTTTATCAATGTCAGAAAGCGTCCTGGGCGCCCCAACATTGGGAGCAGCGGTTGGTCCCGGTAGCGATGGACTTGAATTCTGTATACTTTGTTGATTCCTTGCGAGGTTTTCTTGCGGGTGGGGAGCCGTGGAAGGAAGGCTGCCTGTTATCGACTGTAGATGGTGGGCGTTCTTGGGTGTTAGATACCTTGTTGGACGGGCATAAAATGGAGCATATCACAGCTGATTCGTTGGGTAATGTCTTAGCGGTTGGTCAATATGGGCATTGTTTCGAGCGAAGTCCAATTGCAAATGCTTGGACCAAGTATCGAATTGATTATGTTTGGCACCGGGGAGCGGCTATGGTGGAAGGGAAACGGGCTGTGATTGTGAGTGGGGAGAGTTTTTCGTTGGGGGAAATTCGAAGTTTTGGTCCGGACTATTTTTGGTCATTGGATACGCAGCAAGTGCTTCCGGTTCAACTCGACGCCGTGTGGGCCATCGATGCAAAAAACTGGGTGGCCTGTGGATTGGGTTGGGTGATCAGGTCTTCAGATGGCGGTGTTTCTTGGGAGCGCTTACCAGTGACAAATGATTGGTTTACTGCAATTCATTTTCCGACGGAGAAGGTCGGGTATATCTGTGGCCGGACAGGGTATTTGTTCAAAACTACGGATGGTGGGCTAACTTGGCAGCAGATCCGGCAGGGAGGAGCCTTTGGAGAAAGGAGAAAAGTGTTTCGTTCCGTTTGGTTTTCGACGGCAGAGAAGGGCTTATTGGTAGGGGAGGATGGAATAATCTGGAAAACACTTGATGGAGGCGAAAGCTGGAGCCCAGTGGAAGGAATGCCTTCTGATGTCAACTATACGGATGTGATGGGGGTAGGTCATCGAAGCTGGATTACAGCGGAAGGGGGAGCCGTTTTTGTTTTGGAGGACTGAGTTTTTTGGAGTGAAAAGGGAAAAATGCCTTGAAAGAGGGTTGTTTAATAAATAATGTTTATGGTGTAGATATCAATTATAAATGATGTTATATTTTTTATTCCCTCAATTTTGCGCCTCAAAAACGATTATCTATGAGACGCATTACTGTAGCAAAAGGAGATGGAATTGGTCCTGAAATCATGGACGCTACCTTATCAATTATTAAAGCAGCCGGAGCACAAATCGAGATTGATGAAATCGAAGTAGGAGAAAAGGTTTACTTATCCGGCAATACAAGTGGGATTGCAAAGGAATCTTGGGATATTATTCGGAGGAACAAGATTTTTTTAAAAGCACCGATTACCACGCCGCAGGGAGGGGGCTACAAAAGCTTGAATGTTACCACTCGTAAGTTTTTGGGTCTGTATGCCAATATCCGTCCTTGCATGAGCCTTCATCCATTTGTAAGTACCAAACACCCTAAGATGGATATTGTGATCGTGCGTGAAAACGAGGAGGATTTGTATGCTGGGATTGAGCATCAACAGACGGATGAGGTGGTTCAGTGTCTAAAACTCATCAGCCGACCTGGGTGCGAAAAAATTGTTCGATATGCTTTTGAATACGCAAAGCAGCATGGCCGGAAGAAGGTGACTTGTTTTACCAAAGACAATATTATGAAGCAGACGGATGGCTTGTTTCATGAAGTTTTTGATGAAATTGCGAAGGAATATCCCGATATTGAAAATGAGCATTGGATCATTGACATTGGAGCTGCAAAGATGGCGGACACTCCAGAGGCCTTCGATGTGATCGTTATGCCCAATTTATATGGGGATGTTCTAAGTGATGTTGCGGCTCAGATTGCTGGGTCTGTGGGGCTTGCCGGATCCGCCAATATTGGGGAGGAGTGTGCTATGTTTGAGGCTATCCATGGTTCTGCCCCTCGCAGAGCGGGCCAGAATATGGCAAACCCATCTGGATTGTTACAAGGCGCGATCCAGATGTTGACCCATATTGGTCAGGTGAAAGTCGCTGAGAAGGTTCAAAATGCTTGGTTAAAGACGATTGAAGAAGGTATTCACACGTACGACATTTATAAGGAGGGGGTTAGCACTCAGAAGGTGGGTACTAAAGAATTTGCGGAGGCAGTGATTCGTAATCTGGGTAGTGTTCCAACGCGTTTGAAGCCAGTCCATTTTTCAGAGGAAAAGAGCTTAGTGCTTCCTAAGTACCAGCGGAGGCAGCCCAAGAAGAAAGATTTGGTTGGGGTAGATTTATTTGTACACTGGGGAGGAATGGAAGCTGATAAGTTGGCTGAAATGATTCGCCCGATTGAAAAAGAGGGAGTGCAGCTGAACATGATCACTAACAGAGGGATTAAGGTATATCCAGATGGTTTCCCTGAGACCTTTTGTACAGACCACTGGAGGTGCAGATTTAAGCCGACGGAAGGAAAGACACTCCTGAAAACGGATATTATTGAGTTGCTCCAACAAGCCGAGGAAAAGGGTATCGACGTGATAAAAACGGAGAATTTGTACGCATTTGATGGTAAACCAGCTTATTCGCTGGGACAAGGCCAGTAATTTGCCTCAAAGGAGGTATTTGGTTCACCTGTTTATTACCTGAGTAAACAGGTGAAAAGTACCCTTGCGATACACACCAACTACTTTAGGTACGCTAAATTTAAGGAAACGGGCAGTCAGAGGATTCAGCACTCTGGCTGCTTTGTTTTTTAAATAGTGTACTACAGACCAAGGTAGTCGTCATAGAGGGTTTGTAGGTAGGCTCTCGCTGATCGTTTTTGGGTGTCATCAAGGCTATCGCCAAAGAACTGCCATTCTTGGCTTTGGAATCGAAAAAAGCCAGCTCCCGTTGAAGTAACCCATCCTAGGCCGTCCTCATTGGTGTAAAAAGCAAACCCACTGGAGACTTCTTTTTGTAACAGGTTCCTGCTCCAGGGGAAGTGGGATGCTTCTTGTTCTTCAAGTCCGAGCAGGTGAAGCAGGGTAGCGGGTATGTCATGATGGTTTCCCATTACGTTTAATCGCTTCCCGCGCACCTCTTCTGAGAGGAATGGGGCGAAAAACAATAGTGGTATGCGACGTGTAAGGGGCTGGTCTAGCCCTAGTCCGGCAGGGTTGGAGGAGCCATGATCGGCCACCAGTACGAACAGCGTATTAGAGTACCAAGGCTGTTCTTTTGCTTGATTGAAAAATTGTCCGATGGCTTGGTCTACAAAGGCAGCACTGTTTAGGAACTGGGAGCGTTCGTCCTTGCCGGTCCATTGACTCTTGTAGGGCACATCGTAGGGTGGGTGTAAGCTTAGGCTCAAAGGAACCATTAAGAATGGTTCGGGCAAGGTATTGGCTGTTTGCAGTGTTTTCTTGAAGAGCATTTGATCGTCTGCCCCCCAACGCTGTGTTACTTCCTCTGAGGTAAAATCTTCTTGCGACAGTACTGGATTAAACCGCTGGCTGGAAAGCCAAGCCCCCATATTAGCAAAGGTTAGTTCCCCGCCATACAGGAAGGCGGTAGAGTAACCGTATTTTTCCTTAAGCAGGCGTGGCAGGCTTTGGAGTTTATCGGCTTTGTCTGTGTGTAGAATGACAGATTGATCTGGCTGTGCTGGGTAACCACTTAAGATGGAGACAATTCCTTGATCGGTTCGGTATCCACTGCTGTAGCATTGCTCCACCAAGAGCCCTTCCTGTATTAGTTGACTTAGGTTTGGGCACACCCCTTCCTCGCATCCTAACTCTTTAATTACTTGAGCGGTCATGCTTTCCAACACAATCAGAACGATATTTGGCTTAGATGGTCCTTCAGTGGGGCTCCAAAAGCGGCTGGCTATTGGGGTTCCCGTTTGAAAAAGTTGTTCTTTAAGTTGGAGTGCCTCAGTCGTTTCGAATGCCTTGTACTTATTCTGGGTGGTTCGCACCTCCATTAAACTATGTGCCAAGTGCCAGACTGGGTTAGTAGCTGCGTGGTTGTTAAAGAGATGGTCGGAATAATAGACGGCGCTTTCGTTTACAGGCATAACGCCCCATCCTCCTCGAATAGCCAAAAAGAGCAGGGCCACGGTAGGGAAAAAGGAAAGCGAATAGACCCTCCGTTGGTATCGCGCGTACACATCGTTTCCTAACCAAAAGCGGTAAATACTAGAAAAGGCCCAAAACGTAATCAGGTACAGAGCAGTGAGTGCTAGTGTAAATGTCCAGGAAAGCGAGTTGAATAAGGCGCTGGGGGAACTGAGGTATTGAATAGCCCGAGTATTTAATAGGGTATGCCATTCTTCGTAAATGAATACATTGGCGCCCAGTACTCCGATACAGACGAATAACAATACTAGGTTAAGCGAGTGAATTACCTGATGCGCAATGGCGTGCGCGAATCGTCCAATCAGCAGTCCAAGGTAATAAAGCAAGACCGGGAGGACCATAAGGTAGGCGGCCATGCTGGCGTCTAAAGGAAATGCTTTCCACAGTGCTTTCCAAACGGAGGCAGAGTGCTCGGTGGACCATTCTTCTTTAAACCAGAGAATAAACCAGATGCGAAAGGTCTGGAAGAGGAACATCCAGAAAAGAAACAGGCGTAGTATCAACTCAAAACAAGGTTAGTTGGCGTAATCGCTCAAAAACTTTAAACGCATTAGTTGAATTTCTTCGTAGGTAATATCTTCTTCTTTTAGTTCTTGAAAAGCAATGTCAAGTTGGTCTGTTGGGGCCGACTTAAAGTACTCGAGGATGGTTTCACGCACATATTCATCCTGAATTTCCCGATTCAGGAAGTAGTCGAGCCTTAGTTTGGTTCCGGACGTGACGATGCTATAGAGTTCTTCCATCAGTTCCTCGTACGTCAGGTCATTGTCACGGGCGATGTCTTCCAGATTGATTTTACGATCGATGGCGGTGATGATTCCAATTTTTGTTTTGGATTTATTGGCTACCATCCGGATCGTCAGGTCGGAGGGGCGTTCAATTTCATTTTCTTCGACGTATTTAGCGATTACGTCAATGAAGGGTTGTGCGTAGCGTTGTGCTTTTGCCAGGGATACACCCGTAATCTTGGACATATCCTCCATAGAAATGGGGTACTGGGTGGCCATTTCTTCCAGAGACGGGTCCTGGAAAATTACATAAGGGGGCAGATTGTGTTTTTTGGCTACGCTTCTTCGAATGTCCTTCAGCATATTCATTAGGACTTCGTCGAGCACGGCGGTTCCTCCCTTTTCATCCTCAAAGTCGTAATCAGCCTCTCCGTAATTGATGTTAACGGTAATTTTGATGGAGTGTGGGTTTTTGATAAACGCACGACCGGCATCGGATACCTTCAGGATGCCGAATTGTTCAATTTCCTTATAGATCAGGTTATTGATCATTGCGTGCCGTATCACCGAATTCCAGAAATTCTCCTCATCCCCTTCTCCAACTGCAAAATGCTCTAGTTCGGTGAATTTGAAGTCTTTCATTTCCTTGGTTTCCTTCCCAAGTATAAAATCAACGAGGGTTCGGACGAGGTAATTTTCATTCAGCTCCAATACACTCTTAATGACTGCTACCATTTCGTCTTGCACTTCGACCACCTCTTTAGGCGTTCGGCAGTTGTCGCACATTTTTCCGCAACTTTCGGTTTCAAATTTTTCACCGAAATAGTGGAGTAGGAACCGCCTTCTGCAGGAAGCGGTTTCGGCATAGGCGACTACTTCTTGCATCAGTTGGGCACCCATTTCGCGTTCGGACACGGGCTTATCGCGCAAGAATTTTTCCAGTCGGAGGATATCATTGTAGTTGTAAAAGGCCACACATTTACCAGTAAGCCCATCGCGCCCTGCACGGCCGGTTTCCTGGTAGTAGTTTTCGATGGATTTTGGGATATCGTAGTGGAAGATAAATCGGACATCAGGCTTATCGATTCCCATTCCGAAAGCGATGGTGGCACAGATGACGTCGATACCTTCCATTAAGAAGTTATCTTGTGTTTGGGCACGCGTTTTAGGATCTAGTCCTGCATGATAGGGAGATGCTTTGATATCGTTTACTTGTAACAACTCAGCGATATCCTCAGCGGTTTTCCGATTTTGCACGTAAATAATACCAGATTGACCTCTGAATTCCTCTTTGATCATTTGGATTATCTGACGGATTGTTTGGTCTTTTTTGACTTTTGGGCGCACCTCATAAAAAAGGTTGTCGCGGTTAAAGGACGAAATGAAGATTTCTGGATTTCGTAGATTGAGGTTTTTGACGATATCCTCTTGCACCTTTGGAGTTGCAGTTGCGGTGAGTGCAATGAGGGGTACGTTTTTAGCCACGGCATCCAACATTGTCCGGATTCGGCGGTATTCAGGCCGGAAGTCATGGCCCCATTCTGAGATACAGTGGGCCTCATCGACGGCAACGAAAGAGATATTATTGGTGCTAAAAAACTCAATATTTTCCTCTTTAGTCAGGGTTTCAGGGGCTACATAGAGGATTTTTGTACGGCCTTCCGTTATATCTGATTTCACTTTCTTCATTTGTGCCCTGGTGAGGGAAGAGTTAAGAAAGTGTGCAACTTCATCTTCATTTGAGTAACCACGAATGCTGTCTACCTGATTCTTCATCAGCGCAATGAGTGGGCTAATGACTATGGCGGTCCCTGGCAACATGAGTGCAGGCAGTTGGTAGCACAAAGATTTTCCACCACCGGTAGGCATTATAACGAAGGTGTCTTTGCCGTCAAGAAGGCTTTTGATAATATCGTATTGATTACCCTTAAAAGAGTCAAAACCAAAAAAGCGCTGGAGGCCGTCAATAATTGGGTCCTGTGCAGTAGTCGAAGCCGAAGGTGCGCTCATATTATATGTTGTCAAGGATGCTATTTAAAACTGCTCAATCGAGCGGAATATGGAAGATGAAGTGATGAACGGTATACCCCCTTTCCAGAAAAGCCGTCAAAGGTATAAAAACATTTTTTTATTTTGCGCAAGTGATTGTCTGTTTTTTTTTTAGATTTTTTTTGTTTTTTTTGGAAAACGAAGTGAAGCAAGCAAAATAAAAGACTGAAAAGGCCATGTAAAAATATAAATTACAGAATAATAATCCGATCGATTTTGTTTTGAGTTGAAAGGGAGGAGTCTAGGTTCAGCGAATTAAAGAAGAGGGGGCTCTGTTTCAAGGGTTGAAGGCCTTTTTGTACTTAGGGGCTGGGATATTTTCTATAATATAAATGCAAAGGACCGCGTTTAATTTTGTGAGTGCCTTCGATTCGGGGACTGTCTAGAAAGGAGTTGTTCGGAGGTTAGGGGTTTTCGACTCTCGGTGGTTTTCCTATGAATGGGGTTTTTTCCGTTTTTTGCTTCTATTCTGTGTACATTTCTAGATATAACAGAGAGCTGAGGTAGTTGATTTGCCAATCTTATCGAACTTTTTATGGGGTATTTCATATCGTCAAGTTGGGTAGAAAACGGGCATAATTCTTTTCTTTTTGCTAAAAAAGAGGCATTTTATTAGCAATTCTTTTTAAGGTAGGCTTCTAGGGTATTTTGTTACTAAACAGGAAAAGAGGCCATAATTAAAATGTAGCACTTACTTTTGTGCCTTGTTACCCACAAAATAGATCCAAAAAGCAATAATTAATTCCATTAATGGCTAAAAAACTATTGATAGTCGAGTCTCCCGCAAAAGCGAAGACCATCGAAAAATTCCTTGGCGGTGACTTTACAGTGAAGTCGTCCTACGGGCATATCCGGGATCTGGAGAAAGGAAGTGACCTTGGGGTGGATGTCAACAATGGCTACAAGCCGCATTATGTGGTTTCAGCAGATAAACACAAAACGGTTAAGGAGCTAAAAGATATCGCATTGAAGTCAGAGGAGGTATGGCTGGCAACGGATGAGGACCGGGAAGGCGAGGCGATTTCATGGCATCTTTGCATGGTGTTAGGCTTGGATGAATATACCACCAAGCGGATTGTTTTTCACGAAATCACCAAACCGGCCATTCAGAAAGCGGTACAAAACCCGCGCAACTTGGATCTGAATCTGGTAAATGCGCAACAGGCACGTCGGGTATTGGACCGACTCGTCGGATGGGAGTTGTCAGGATTGCTCTGGAAAAAAGTGAAAGGCCAACTATCTGCTGGGAGGGTACAGTCTGTTGCAGTTAAGTTGGTTGTGGAGCGCGAACGGGAGATTCAACACCATAAGTCGGAGCCATTTTTTAAAATTGTGGCTTATTTCTTAGCAAAAAACACACAGGGGAAATTGGTTTCTTTTAAAGCTGAGCTTCCCGCAAGATTAGAGAAAGAAGGAGATGCCTTGGATTTCCTTAAAAGATGTGTCGGTGCAGGGTATCAGGTAGGGAAGATTGAGGTGAAGCCCACCCGCAGAAAGCCGGCACCTCCGTTTACGACTTCTACCCTTCAACAAGAAGCGAGTCGTAAAATGGGTTTTGCTGTGAGTAGGACCATGCGGATCGCACAACGGCTATATGAGTCTGGTTATATCACCTACATGCGTACGGATTCGGTCAATTTGAGTGAAATGGCGATCCAAACCATTGGTGCAGAAATTCAAAAGCAGTATGGTCCTAGGTATCATCAGGAACGGCGGTTTAAAAATAAAAATGAGTCTGCACAAGAGGCGCACGAAGCCATTCGACCTACTTATTTTGATCGTATTCAAGTAAGCACGGATAGGGATGAACAACGGCTATATGAATTGATTTGGAAGCGGACTATGGCCAGCCAAATGGCGGATGCGGAATTAGAGAAAACAGTGGTAGACATTGCGATCAGCTCTCATCCCGGCACTCCGTTGGTTGCAGAGGGGGAAGTGATCAAGTTTGATGGTTTTTTAAAAGTATATTTGGAAAGTACTGACGATGAGCCGGAGGAGGAGCAGGGCATGCTTCCCCCTTTAGTGGTGGGTCAGGCTTTGCAGCTCAGCGAAATGACCGCTACGGAGCGTTTTACAAGACCTGCAGCGAGGTTTACGGAAGCGGGGTTGGTTAAAAAGTTGGAGGAATTGGGTATTGGTCGCCCATCCACCTATGCACCCACTATCTCCAAAATTATGGAGGAGAATAGAGGGTATGTTGTAAAAGAAAGCCGGCCTGGTGAAGAGCGTCCGTATCGAGTAATAACTTTGCAAAGTGACCAAATAAAAAGTCACCTTGCTAAAGAGGTGACGGGAGCAACTAAAAATGTCCTGTATCCCACAGATATGGGTATGATGGTAACTGATTTCTTGGATGGTCATTTTGACAAGATCATGGATTATGGTTTCACTGCGGGCATTGAAAATCGTTTTGATGACATTGCAGCGGGCAAAGTTGAATGGGCAAAGGTAATTGATGATTTCTATAAACCTTTCCATGTGGTTGTGGAACACACCTTGGTGGCGGCCGACCGGGTATCTGGGGAACGAATATTGGGTTTGGATCCAGTGAGTGGCAGGACGGTGTTAGTGCGGATGAGTAAATTAGGAAAACCGGTCATCCAAATCGGAACCGGGGAGGAGTTGGAAGAAAAGGAGAAACCACGGTATGCTAATCTTCGCGTAGGACAAAATTTAGAGACCTTGACCTTACAAGAGGCGTTAAGTGCCTTTGCGTTACCTCGCAGCCTCGGTGAATTCCAAGGGCAGGAAGTGACGGTAAATACGGGCCGCTACGGGCCTTACGTAAAATTTGGGGAAAGCACGTATGTCAACTTGGGTAAAATGGATGACCCTTTTGAAATTACAGCAGAGCGTGCAGTTGAATTGATTAAGGCCAAATTGGAGGCAGATCGGCCTGCTGGCGAATACTTAAATATTCCTTATACGATTGGTAAAGGTCGTTTTGGGCCCTTCTTGAAATGGGGTGACCTGTATGTGAATATTCCGAAGAGCATTTCTCCAGAGCATATTACTGCCGCAGAAGCTGCACAGCTTATTGCGGCGAAGGTGGAGAAAGAAAGTAACAAGTACATCCATTTGTGGGAAGAAGAGAAAATAAGTGTCGAAAATGGACGTTATGGCCCTTATATCAAATTCGGGAAGGTGATGTTGAATTTACCAAAGGTGGAGGGAGCGAAGATGACAGCCGATCAGGCAAGAGCCCTTACTATAGCCGATGTCAAAGAGATTATTGAGAAGGAAATTCCCGGGGCATTTGAGAAGAAGACCAAGTCTAAGTCTAAAAAGAAGTAAATATGCCACCTAAAACAGATGTTGAAGCATTAAATAAGCTGATTTATCAGGAGTCTGCTTTTCTGACAACCCTATCAGAGGCCACTTCCAAAGTGATTGTGGGGCAGGAGGCGATGATGGATCGCTTGTTAATTGGCTTGCTGACGAGGGGGCATATTTTATTGGAGGGTTTGCCTGGTTTGGCGAAGACCTTGGCGATTAAGACCTTGGCACAAGCTGTGGATGCGGAGTTTAGCAGAATCCAATTTACCCCAGATTTGTTGCCGGCAGATGTGCTGGGTACTACTATCTACAACCCTGCCAAAGCTGAGTTTGTGGTTCGAAAGGGTCCTATTTTTGCTAATTTTGTTTTAGCAGATGAAATAAACCGGGCTCCTGCAAAGGTTCAAAGTGCCTTATTAGAAGCGATGGCGGAGCGACAAGTGACCATTGGAAGTGCATCTTTTAAGCTGGAAGAGCCTTTTTTGGTATTAGCTACGCAAAATCCAATTGAGCAAGAGGGTACCTATCCTTTACCGGAGGCCCAGGTGGATCGGTTTTTATTAAAAGTCAAGTTGGGCTACCCCACTTTTGAACAAGAGCGCGTCATTATTCGACGTAACCTGGACGGGGAAGAAATAAAGGTTCCTACGGTATTGACCACGAAGGCATTGCTTCAGGCAAGGGCAGCCGTGAAGAAAATATACATGGATGATCGTATTGAGCAGTATATTTTGCAAATCATTTTTGCCACCCGTCAACCTGAGCAGTATGGGATGGCTCAGTTGAGTCCGTTGATTAGCTTTGGTGCTTCACCACGGGCCAGCATCGCTTTGGCGCAGGCATCCAGAGCAGTAGCTTTCTTGCGTCGCAGAGGTTTTGTAACGCCAGATGATGTAAAAGCCGTTGTTCATGATGTTTTAAGGCACCGAATTGGTTTATCTTATGAAGCAGAAGCAGAGGGCTACGATCAGGAGCAGGTTATTGATCAACTGTTATATACGATCGAAATTCCTTAAACAGCATTAGAGGCTATGAGAATTGTTTTGATACAGAGTAAACTGGAATGGGAGCAGCCGGCGTTTAATCGGGCTGTCTTTGCGGAAAAAATCAGCAAACTCTCGGCAAAGGATGATTTGATTGTATTGCCTGAAATGTGTACCACCGGGTTTTCCATGAATGCGGAAGCCTTGGCAGAGCCTATGGGGGGGGCGACTACTTCATGGTTTTTAGAGCAAGCCCGTTTAAGCGGTGCGGTGGTTACTGGTAGTTTTATTTGTCGGGAAGGGAATTCCTTTTTTAATCGACTCATTTGGGCACGGCCAGACGGGGAGCTTGATTATTACGACAAGCGGCACTTGTTTACATTGGCGGGGGAGCACCTTACCTATACTGCCGGCCAGCAAATTCCCATGATAGAGTGGAAGGGTTGGAAAATTAGGCCTTTGATTTGCTACGACCTCCGCTTTCCGGTTTGGAGTAGACAGCCCAACTTGAAAGAAGAACAATATGATCTTCTTTTGTATGTGGCTAATTGGCCGAATCGACGTTCCCATCATTGGAAAAGTTTATTGATAGCTAGGGCAATTGAAAATCAATGTTATACCGTAGGCTTGAATATTGTTGGGGAGGATGGGAATGGCCATCAGTACAGCGGTGATAGTTCTGTAATTGATTACGCTGGGCAAGTGTTGGCCCAAGGCTCCTGGGAAGAGCAAGTGCTCAGTGTTGAATTAGATTTGGCTAAGCAGGCAGCCTACAGGATGCAATTTCCTTTTTTAGAGGATGCAGACATTTTTAGCGTGTAGGTAGAGGCTAAATAACTAAATCATTTGGATGGTTTGGAAATTAGGTGTTTGTTTGCTACCTTTGTACTTTATTGTTTAACTGAGTTTACCAATTATTAGTTTGAAGGAACCAAAAAGGCATTATTTTTCAGGTTCTTAACGATTTTTCAGTCATTCATGGGTGTCATTAAAAGCGTGTATAAGGCGGGGCTATCTTCCTTGTCGGTCGTAGTTCTCTTCCTATTGATAGGGGGGCTAGGCACGTCTTTTGTGGTGATCGACCCTCCAAAACTACCAGAAGCGAGTTCGATGGAGGCTCGGGTGGCTGATCCTCAATTAATGCGTTTGCGGGAGTGGATCATTGATTATGCGCAAGAATTTAAGGGGACTCGTTATCGCTACGCGGGTAGAAGCCCAAAAACAGGGTTTGATTGTTCGGGTTTTACCAGTTTTGTATTACATGAGTTTGATGTGAGGGCTTCCAGTTCTTCTTCTACGCAATCCACGCAGGGAGTTAGGATTTCGTTAGACGATGTTCTTCCTGGTGATTTGGTTTTTTTTGGAAGTAAGAAGCATATTCAACACGTTGCGATGGTGGTAGAATGTAGTCCGGAGGGAATTGTTTGTGTTCATAGCACTAGTTCTAGGGGAGTTATCATCGAGAATATCAGTACTTCTAGGTATTGGAAGCCTCGGATATTATTTGCTAGGGATATCATTACCGATCAGGTAAGGGGGAAAGGAGGCGTGCCAGTTATGCTAGCAGCTGGGATGCAACCATCGGAAGCAGCGGAGGCATGCAATGAGCAGATGGCGGAGCGTCTATTGCGCAAACCATAAAAAGAAAGACACTATACTTACAGTCCAGTAAAACAAAACGAATTTACCAGCAAAGCCGAGCTGTAAAGCTGCGGCTTTTTCTATGTGTAGAGGGGTGCTTTCATACTTGTATTTTAATTGACTGATTATGCGTTTAGATTTTCGATTAATGCTCTTTGTTGTGCTTTGTGGGGTGGAACTTTTGGGGGAGTGGTGCTCTTTTTTTCCATTAATTGTGGTGAGTAAGCCACTTTTGATGCCAGCCTTGGCTTTCTGGTGGTATGGGAACAAAAAGGAATTTGGATCTGAGCAGGTATGGGTGTTGTTGGCCTTACTTTTCTCCACTTTGGGGGATGTTTTACTCTTATTTTCAAGGCAGTACACCTCTTTTTTTTTATTAGGATTGGGTGCTTTTTTAGTGGCGCACCTTTTTTACATCCTAACCTTTTGGAAATTAAAGAAGGGGGACGGATACTTAATAGCGTTCCCATTACTCACAGTCCCATTTCTGTTGTATTTGATAGGGCTGCTGGCCTATTTATGGTCTGGCATTCCAGCACCGATGCGGTGGGCGGTGGTGCTTTACGGGGCAGTGATTATGGTTATGGCCTTATCGGCATTACATCTTCGAAGGAAGGTGCCAGAAAACGCGTTTTGGACTGTCTTTTTTGGTGCGGTTTTGTTTGTGTTGTCCGATACGATGATTGCTATCAACAAATTTAGACAGTCTATTCCTTCTGCTGGTCTATTAATTATGTCAACCTACGTATTGGGTCAGTACGGAATTGTCAGGGGATTATTGGGGATTAGCGCAGCCAGAGCAGCATCGCAGCAATCACAAGAATAAAGAAAAACCAAGCCCAAAGGCTTAGGCTGTTTTCTCTCCATACATTGTACATGGCCTCCATCACTTGGCGCCAGTCGATTTCACCACCGGGACCTTTTGCGACCCCTGCGCGGACCAGTACAAAGTACTTACGCTGGCCTTTTCGGCTTTGGTCACCGTTTTTAGAAAGAACCAGAAAGTCTTGATTCAGAAAACGCAGGTCGAACAGTTCACTTCTTCCTCCAATCTCGATAATGATGGAGTTGTTATCATTGAGTGGGCGCCAACCACCTTTAATGATATTCCCATCAACGCTGAGCAGGTATTCCCCGTCCTCGTTGAAGATATGGAGCAAGGCTTCGTGAAAACCCTCTTCTGGTCGAACCTCTTGCCAGCGTTTTGCCAGCCAAAAGTGTGTTTCGCTAAGATCTTCTCCATAAGGAAGAATTTTGGGAAGGATAAAGTCTAGGTGGTCTTCGAAAGAGCCTAAGTCATCTGGCAAGGAGGGGCTCAGTACTCTTGAGATATCGTTACCGATTTGTTGTAAGGGTGATGCCATAGGCCTGCAAAGGTAAGAAAATTCAAAAAGTACGGTCTAGGGTACTTAAAAATGCAAAGGGCTGGTTGTTTTCACCTCCAGCCCTTTGCATTATTTCATTATTCTTGCTGTTTTTTAATCAAAAGCGTAAAAGGAATCAGCAATATCAATTGCTTTGTCACGGGCGGCATCGGTAGAGTAAGCCAAGACGATTACCAGATTTGTAGCACTTTTTTTGTCCAATAAAGTAATGATGAGCGCCCCTACCCCATCTTTGGTT
>CANHDG010000044.1 GCA_947459365.1 Saprospirales bacterium | reverse complement strand
TTTGTATGATAGTTGAATTTTTAAAATAAAAGAATATTATTTTACAATTAAGAAATCCTCTGCCGAATAGAATCCCCCTTGAATTCCGGTTGAAATAAGTTACCTTTGCGGCTCTTTAGATGAGGTATGACATTACATGTAATCGCATTTGACATTCCTTACCCAGCCAACTATGGCGGGGTGATCGTGGTGTTTAATCAAATTAGAGCGCTTCATGCGCTGGGAGTGAAGGTAATCTTGCATTGTTATCAATACGGTGATCGGCAACCGCAGCCCGAATTGGCGAATTACTGCCATGAGGTCTACTACTACCAACGGAGCCGCTCCATGATTTGGCAACTTTCCTTGTTGCCGTTTATTATGCAAACCCGAATGAGCAGGTCCCTGTTGAAGCGGCTTAAGAAGGATGACCATCCTATTCTTTTTGAGGGCATTCATACAGCAGGCCTTGTTTGGAAACGGGCTCTACGACACCGACACAAGATTGTTCGGATGCACAACGTAGAGTGGCAATACTATGAGCATTTGTGGAAACTGACCTCTACCCGGTCTTTATTGGAGAAAATCTACTATTTTGTAGAAAGCTTAAAACTGCAACGGATTGAGCCGCAGGTGTTGTTACATGCCGATGAGATTTTGGCCATTTCTACCAACGACGCTGCTTATTTTCGGAAATACAAGGCCAATACCCATTACATCCCTACCTTCCATCCCAATTCTTTCGTGGAAAGCCAATTAGGAAGGGGAGAATATGTGCTTTTTCACGGAAAATTGAGCGTCCCAGACAATGAAAAAGCCGCTCTTTGGCTCATTGATGAAGTCATATCCGGCATGGAAACGCCCCTGGTCATTGCTGGTATGGAACCTACCCAACGACTTCGCGATGCTGTCGCCCAACATGGGCATATCCGCTTGGTCGAGAATCCGGATGATTGGACTATGAACGATCTGATTCGCAACGCCCACATCAATTTACTGGTCTCGTTTCAAAATTCGGGTATCAAACTCAAGTTAATAAATGCGCTGTTCCGGGGCCGTTTTTGTATTGTGAACGACCCGATGGTGAGCGGTACTGGGCTGGAGAAACTCTGCTATGTCCGGAATTCAGCGGCAACTATCCGACAAACCATTGAAGCTTTGCTGAATGCACCGTTTGAACAAAGCCGAATAGATGAACGAAAGGCATATTTGGAGACCATGTACTCCAATTTGGAAAATGCTCGCAAAATGCTGGAGGTGATTCGGTTTGAAAGCAACCCGGTTTCCTGATTCAACCTTTCTGTTCTCTGCTTGTTTAGCATCCAAACAATACAACCGTATGCCGCAATTATTGATTGATCGTCCAGAACTTTCCTCTGAGATGCGTTCCATTGCTGAAAAAGTATATGCAGGGCAGCGCATCACTCCAGAAGAGGGTTTACATTTATACGAGGAGGGTGAGCTATCCTTCTTGGGATCGCTTGCCAATTTTGTTCGGGAAAAGAAGAATGGAGACAACACGTACTTCAATAAAAATTTTCACATTGAGCCTACCAATCTCTGTGTGTACGATTGCAAGTTCTGCTCTTATTCTCGGTTGATTAAGCAGCGCAATGACCCCAACTCCTGGGCTTATTCCATGGAGGAAATGATGGATATCGTCCGTAATTACGACGGTCAACCAGTCACTGAGGTACATATCGTGGGAGGGGTCCTTCCACAGTACGATCTGGAGTTTTACACCACCCTGTTCCGGCAAATTAAATCCCACCGGCCTGGTTTGCACGTGAAAGCTTTGACTCCTGTAGAATACCACTACATTTTTAAAAAAGCGAAAGTGTCGTACGAAGAAGGTATGCGAATGATTATGGAGTCGGGTTGTGATAGCTTACCGGGTGGAGGGGCTGAAATTTTTGATCCGGAGATCCGAGAGCAGATTGCAGCGGATAAATGTACTGGAGAACAGTGGTTGCAACTGCATGAAATATGGCACAAGTTGGGTAAACGGTCTAATGCAACGATGCTATATGGACACATCGAATCGTACCACCATCGGATTGATCACCTCCAGCAGCTTCGAACCCTTCAGGATAAAACAGGTGGCTTTCAAACCTTCATACCGCTCAAATTCCGCAATCAGGACAACCAGATGAGTCATATACCGGAGCAATCCGTGATTGAGGACCTGCGCAATTATGCGGTTTCAAGGATTTTCCTCGATAACTTTGACCACGTCAAAGCCTATTGGCCCATGATTGGGCGGACGGTTGCTCAACTTTCGTTATCGTTTGGGGTGGATGATATTGATGGAACCATCGATGACACCACCAAAATTTACTCAATGGCTGGTTCCGAGGAGCAAAATCCTGCTCTGACAACGGCGGAGTTGGTGGATCTAATTCGAAAAGTCGGCCGTAGACCCATCGAACGGGACACCTTGTACAACGTGCTAGAGGATTACACGGAGGTGGAATTTGAATCGGATAAGGCCTTTCGAGGGTATTTTGAATTGCCAGTGGTTTCTTAACTAGGTAATCCAAAAATCAGTTGAATCAGCGTTAGACAAATGGAAAATAGCACCCAATTATTTATTTTACGGCATGCAGAGACGGCCCTTAACCGTCAAGGCATCCTTCAGGGCAGCAGTATTGATGCGGATTTGAACGAATACGGACATCGGCAGTCTTTGGCATTTTACGAGCATTACCAACACATTGAGTTTGATTTGGTAGTGACTTCTGCGCTCAAAAGAACGCACCAAACGGTGGCACCTTTTTTGGAAAAAGGTATTGACTGGCATGTGACGCCCGATATCAATGAGATTTCATGGGGCGAAAACGAGGGCAAACCCACGGATGCCCGCTGGAAGGTGATTTGGGAGGAAGTGCGCGACCACTGGAATGCGGGCAATTTGCATGCCCGGATGCCCGGAGGGGAAAGCGCCGCCGAACTGAATGCCCGTCTAGAGCGTTTTTTGGATTGGTTGAAGGGTAGGGACGAACGCCATATCTTGATCTGCACCCATGGACGATCTCTTCGAGGATTGATCTCCTTGATGAAAGGGGTGTCTCTGGCGGAAATGGAGGGAAATCCACATACCAACACCGGTTGTTATGTCGCCCAACTTCAGGAGGAGCGCTTTCATTTCCTTGCAGAAAATTCTACCGATCACCTAAGCAGGCTGCTTGAATGAGTGAAGAGAACGGAAAAAAAGGGTCAGAGAAGTCGGTGGAGCAAGTACCTCCACTTATTCCCGGAGAGGATTTTTATATAGAAAATGGCCGTTACGTATTTACGGAGCATTACCACCTGAAACGCGGTTATTGCTGTAACAGCGGTTGCAGGCATTGTCCTTACCGCAATAAAAAAAAGCCTTCCTAGGGTTTGGGCTTGTGCTTCTTGGCGGGGATTTCCTACCTTCGCCTTTGAAACAAACCTTTACACACAGTGGATTTCAAAAAAGTAATACCGCATTTGATTGCTGCCGCCATTTTGCTCTTGGCGTCGGCTGTTTTCTTCGCTCCCAATGCCTTTCAAGGCAAGGTGCTTCCGCAGCCGGATAATGATAAGGCATTTGGTATGCAGCGCGAAATACAGGACTATCTAAAAAAGGGAGAGTCCTCTCCACTCTGGACCAATAGTGCTTTTGGCGGGATGCCTTCTTACCAAATCTATGTGAAAAGCGAAGGCGATCTGCTCCGGCCGCTGGCCAGAGCACCTTTTCTTTGGAGGGATTTGAGCTCTGTTTGGACGCAGGTTTTCGCCGCCATGTTGTTGATGTACTTGTTTTTGTCGGTGCTGCGCCTGGATTGGAGGGTTGCTATGCTGGGTGCGCTGGGGTATGGCATTACGACCTATAATATTGATATCTTGGAAGCAGGGCACACTACCAAAATGTTGGCCCTGGCTTTGGCTCCTGGTATGTTATCCGGCGCTGTTCTTCTTCTTCGGGGGCGCTGGTGGGAAGGCAGTGGTTTACTGGCCTTTTTTACGGCTGCTCAAATTTATGTCAACCACGTTCAAATTACCTACTATACCCTTTTACTATTGGGCCTTTTCTTTTTGTTTGAGCTTTTTCAAGCAATTCGGGAAAAAACCTTGGTTCATTGGGGCAAAGCAGTGGTATTGGCAGGCTTGACCATGGGATTGGGTGTGGCGACCAATGCGGCCAAATTACTTTCCACCCTGGAATACAGTAAAGAGACCATCCGTGGGAAATCGGAGTTAAAAGAAAAAGCTTCCAAAGGGGATGGGTTAGATAAGGATTACCTGTTTGGCTGGAGCTATGGGGTAAAAGAAAGCATGACTTTGCTGGTCCCCCACTTTGCTGGAGGAGGATCTAATGAGAAATTCAAGGATACCAAATTATATAAAGCGGTCCCAGCGGAAAATCGTCGGGGGATTGCAGGTTTGTTTTACACCGGAGAACAACCATTTGTGGGAACGGCCATTTATTTTGGGGCGGTTTTGATCTTTTTGGCACTTTTGGGAGCTTTACTTGCCCAGGGGGCTATTCGTTGGTGGCTTCTGAGTTCTGCTTTGTTGATGGTCAGTCTCGCCTGGGGAAAGCATTTTTTCTTGAACCACTTGTTTTACGATTACTTACCCATGTTCAATAAGTTCCGGGCGGTCAGTATGGCCCTTGGAGTGGCGCAGCTGGCGGTTGCGGCCTTGGCGGCAATTGGCCTGCAACGGTTTATTTCCAGCGAGGTGACGGTTTCGGCCAAGCAAAAAGCACTTTATATTTCCGCCGGTGTTACCATCGGTTTATCCTTGCTTTCTATCTTATTGGCTGAAAGTACAGGACCGAATGATGAGGCATTGGGTGGAAATGCTCAATTGTTAAAATTATTGCAGGACGACCGCTCCTCTTTGGTGAGCGGGGATGCCTTCCGCTCTGCCGGTTTTATTGCTTTAGCGGCTTTCTTGATGTTTTTGTACACCAAAGGCTCTTTGCAGGCGACGGTCCTGTCCCTGTCCTTAGTGGGCGTTTCCTTAGTTGATAATTGGACGGTTTGCACCCGGACTATTTCGTCCGATAAATACACTTCTGCTAAATCAGTGAACACCCCACCGGCTCCTGAAAAATTTGATCAACAAATTTTGGCGGATCCAGACATACACTACCGGGTGCTGGACCTGGCTCGAGGAGGTATCACGGCGAATGCGACCAATTCCTATTTCCATAAAAGCATCAATGGATACCATGCTGCCAAGCTGCAGCGTTTCCAAGAGGTGGTAGAACGTTACTTAGGGGCTAACCTTGCGGAGTCCTTGCCGATTTTGGGTATGATGAATACCAAGTATATTATCACTCAAAAAGGGGAAGTCATCCAAAATCCAGAAGCTTGTGGCCATGCGTGGTTTGTTCGCCATGTCAGCATCGTCCCGGATGGAGATGCAGAACTAGCTGCTCTTGAGACCTTGAACCCAAAGGATTCTGCGGTGGTTCAACAATCGTTTGCTGCTGCGCTGGAAGGCCTCAATTTAGTACCGGATTCCACAGCTCGTATTGAATTGACCAACTACCATCCCGATCGGATGACCTACACTTATTCTGCCGCTTCGGAGCAATTAGCGGTGTTTCCTGAGCAATATTACCCGGCAGATAAAGGTTGGAAATGTTACCTAAATGGACAGCCGTACCAAGACATTATAAAAGCCAACTACCTCTTGCGGGCCCTGAGGGTGCCTGCGGGCAAGGATATGGTGTTGGAGATGCGCTTTGAGCCCGCTTCTTGGAAGCGAGGAACTCAAATTGGAAGCATTGCCTCCATTTTGGTGTTGCTACTGTTAGGTGCAGGTCTTTTCTTCTGGTACCGCTCGGGTTCCAAAGAGGGTAACGCTTAGTAAATACCTAGTTCCATTCCAAAAAAATCCCCCGTTGGTATTCCAGCGGGGGATTTTCGTTAGGAGTCAAGTACCTGAAGCTTGGCGAACTTAAGGACGATTCGCCTTTCTGGTACGTCATCTTGTTCAAATTGGATGGCTGCAATTTTGCCGTCCTTTGGTCCTTCGACGCTTACCACAGTCCCCTTTCCGAATTTAAGGTGGAGGACCGTCACACCGGCAACAATCGCTTCGGCTGGAGAGGCGGTGAAGGCTGCCTGCGCAGCAGCAGAAATTGTGGATTGAATTGGACCGTTGTTTCGCCTGATTGGGGTCACTCCGGATACCCTGGCACCATTGGAGACCGCTTCTTGTTCCCGGCCTGCATTGCGGGCAGAACCAAAACCACCGGAAATTTCGAAATGTTCAGGGCCAATTTCCTCTAAAAATCGGGAAGGAGGGAAGGAGCGAATCTGTCCATAGCGGTATCGATTTTGGCAATAGGTTAACGTTAGCAGTTCTTTCGCCCGGGTAATAGCCACATAAAACAAACGCCTTTCCTCGTCCAGTCCATTCGGGTCTTCGCTCGACATAAAGGATGGGAATAGCTGTTCTTCCATACCCGTTACGAACAAACACTGGAACTCCAGTCCTTTCGCAGAGTGTACGCTCATCAAGGTAATGCGGTCTGTATCCTGTTTGTTATCATCCGCATCGGTGAGTAAGGTAACGGTCTGAAGGTAAGCTGCCAGGCTTTTATCTTGAACCTCGTCTGCACCAGCGATTTCCGCTGCGGGCACTTCTCCATTGACAAATTCGGCGATTGCATCGATCACGGATACTACATTTTCCACCTTGCTTTGACCTTCCGGGCTGGTATCTGCCTTTAAGGTATCGAGCAAACCAGATTGTCGAAGGATGTCGGTGGCCAGTTGACTGGCATTGGCTTTGGTAGTTTGTTCCTGCCATTTTAGCACCAGCGTTCTGAAGGCCGCGATGGATTTTTTGGCTCGGTCTGTGATATCGGGCACTTGGGTCATGGCATCCCAAAATGAACAATTGAGCTGATTTGCCACCTTGCCAATTTTTTGGAGTGTACTGTCACTGATGCCTCGAGTGGGGTAGTTGATCACCCGGCGCATAGCTTCCTCGTCAATCGGATTGACGGCAATGCGAAGGTAGGCTACCAAATCTTTTACTTCTTTTCGTTGGTAAAATGACATTCCACCAAAAACCCGGTAAGCCAGGTTTTGCCGCCGGAGGTACTCCTCAAATTTTCGGCTTTGAGCGTTGGTTCGATAAAGTATAGCGATTTCCTGATTGGGAATGTGGTATCGGTTTTTGTACTCCAGAATCAAGTCGGCTACTCGCTTGGCCTCTTCGTCATCGGTAAGGCACTTGAGTAATTTGATCTTATGCCGTTCGTTTTTATCGGTCCAAATCGTTTTTTGCAGCTGCTTTTTATTGTGCGAAATCACCTGATTGGCAGCGGCTACGATGTGGTGAGTAGAGCGGTAATTTTGCTCTAGTTTATACACTTTAAGATCAGGAAAGTCCCGTTCAAAGTCAATGATATTATCGATGGTAGCCCCCCGAAAGGCGTAGATGCTTTGGGCATCATCTCCTACGACAAATAAATTTTCTTTGCTCCCATCGTATTTGATTAAACGGCGAAGAATGGCGTATTGCAAGAAATTGGTATCCTGAAACTCATCCACGTGGATATACTGGAACTTTTGGCGGTATTTTTCCAGTACATTGTCGGGGTTATCCCGTAGCAATCGGAAGAGTTGCAATAGCAGGTCATCAAAATCCATAGCACCCGCCAGTTTGCAACGCTGCATGTATTTTTCATAGATATCGACAATAAACGGTTTTTTCTGTTGGCGGTCTTGCGTCATCCATTCTTCATTGCTTCGATATACCTGAGGGGTCATCAGGTTGCTTTTGGCCAAGGAAATCCTGGATCGAACAGCCCCTACATTGTAAACCTGTGGGTCGAGCTGCATTTCTTGAATTATGGAGCGGAGTAAGCTGCTCGAGTCGTCGGTATCGTAGACGGTAAAGGTGGCAGGGAAGCCCAGTTTGGAGGCTTCTGCCCGAAGAATTCGGGCAAAAATACTGTGAAAGGTCCCGGCCCATACTCGATTAGCAGCATTTCCCATGACATGGGAGATACGCTCTTTCATTTCTTTCGCGGCTTTATTGGTAAAGGTGAGCGTCAGAATTTGATCGGGTGCAACTCCTTGCTGTAGGAGCCAGGCGATTCGATAGGTGAGTACCCGGGTTTTACCAGAGCCTGGTCCAGCGATTACCAAGGTAGGGCCGTCTGCAGCGGTGACCGCTGCTTTTTGAACGTCGTTTAGTCCAGTTAAAAAATCCATTGGCTCAAAGGTACGAAATCGGACGGGGCACTGCCGGCCCAATGCTCAAAAAGTTGACGGATACTGGAGCAAAGCGTTGGAATGTGGATAGGGTAGGAGGTGGTTGGGATAAGTTGGGGCAAAAAAAAGGGCGGGAAGTTGCTCCCGCCCCATTTTAATTTAGCACCTAAAACCGACATCATTTCACCGACGCCACCACCGTTGTAGGCTTCCAGTCCCATCGCTTTCATTTCACTCACCGCCATGCTGCTGCGGTTGCCAGAACGGCAATACGCCACAATAGCACCTTGGTGTTTGGTTAATTTAGAAGCATTGTTTGCAATGGTTCCTAACGGGATATTGATTGCGCCTTTTACGTGACCGCTGCGGAATTCATCCGGTGTGCGTACATCCACGATCAATGCACCATTTTGAACCAGGGTTTTCACATCTACAGCTTCGGCAGCGCCGAACAAATTTTTAAAGAAGTTCATATTGTTTATTTTTTATGCTACAAAGGTAGGGGAGCTGTGGTTCCTGCAACGGTGACAAAGGTTACATGCACGCCTGCTAGACAGAAAAGCACTTTAAAAAAACAAAAAAGGCGGGGAGTCTTTGGTGGTAAAGGGCTTTCCTAAAATGAAAGAGGGGAGTCTCGTTGGCTCCCCTCTTTCATTTTGGGTGTTATTTTTTTTACTGTAAAAAGGTTCGAATGGCATGGTTCACCTCTTCGGCCTTTTCGAACATCACAAAATGACCCGCTTTGGGAAGCAAGATCAGCTGACTGTTTTTGATTCTGGAAGCGCCGGCTTCCGCAATGGTACGAGTAGGTCCGCCATTCAAGTACCGGTTGGGGATTAGGTTGTCATTTTCCCCAAAAATAACCAAACTAGGCTGGGTGATCTTGGGTAAGAAGTCAAAAACGGGTTCATCCACCATTCCTTTCACACTTTCAGGAATCCGGTAACAGTATCCTGGAAAGTCTGCTGCGCTGCGCATGGCAATCCGGTCATCTATCATAAATTGAGCATTTTCAGGGAGTTGGTAAAAATTATAGGCGAGGTTGGTTCTAATTTGCTCGACGGTAGTTAAACGAACCCCATCCGCGGTCAACACCTGGCGAAACCATTCCCGCTCTCCTTTATTGAAGGTCTCAAATCCGGCGGGTGCTACTAGTACCAGCTTTTCTACCCATTCAGGATAGGCCAGGGCTGCGGTGATGCTAATTTGTCCCCCCATTGAGTGGCCTACCAAGGTCACTTTTTGAAGGCCCAACTTTTCGCCCAATTCCTTTATCACCTTCGCGTAGTACCGCATAGATCCCTCGTAATTCCCTTTGGAACTTTTTCCGTAGCCGGGTAGGTCAACAGCAATGCAGCGGTAATTTTTTTGGAGTTCGTCTACATTGTTTTTCCAGGCGGGGAGGTAGCTGCCTAAGCCATGAATAAAAAGCAAGGTTTGACTACCTTTCCCCTCATCCGTATAGGCGACCTGCTCACCATTGGATAACTGCACTGTTTTTACTGGGTACGGGTATACCATATCCTCCATGCTTTGAAGTGGCATCGGACGTTTCTTAAGGGCGCAACTGCTGAGCGATGCCAGGGAGAGTACGTATATTGCAAGGAATGTTTTGTTCATAAACATCGGCTCTTCTGAGCGGTTTTTGGTTAAAAAATAAGCCATTTTAGGCAGATAAAGCCGATCCAAGGATTGGTGGGTCTGCCAGGGCGATCGCCATTTACTAGGCGGCTATCGTAATAATCCCCCAATGCTAAGTAGGCTGCATGTGCTTCTACCGTCAAAAAGGCACCAAAGTCATAACCCAATTTGGCGTTGGCTTCGTAACCAATGGTATTTCCTCCACCAAATGGAGCAATGGGAGAAAAGGCCATTGCTCCACCAATTTTAGAATGAAGTTTATTCGGGATCAGGTCTTTGGAAAAATTGATGGTCCCACCTGTAAGACCATAGCCCATATTCGAAATGTCGTTGACTGCGGAGACGAAGCGATTCACGACATTTCCCTGCGGAAACAGGAGATAAGCACCGCTCCCTATGAAGATACCGGCTGGGCTTCCCCAGGTGTTGCCCGTCATTACCCCAGTATATTTTCCGTCGTTGATGCCATTGTTATCGCCAGAGGTAAAGAGCACTTCTGCTGAGAGGGCATCCCCGGTGGTTTGTCCATATCGGTAACCTGCTCTTAGGTTGGCACCCAGTCCACCTACTGTAGCGGTTTGCCTCCATGCACGTTCTGAACCGGTTTCCTTTCGCTGCTCAACGGTTCCGAGGTTGTAATTTACCCAGCCTGAAAGAAGAAATCGATCTAGCATAAAGTCTTCATTTCGAGCAAAAAAGGCACCCAGCCAAGTAATATTTGCGCGGTAGGGATCGGCACCCAGTGGAAACCGGAAGGTGCCATTGTATTGTGTCAGGGTGCTGGCAAGGCCTTGTCCAAGAATACTGACTCCCCCTTTGCCGGCAGAGCGGTCCAGGATGGAATATACGGAGGCCCCGACGTTCCATTTAGTGTTCAGGTTCTGTTGTCCGGTCAGTTCCAAGAGGGTCACATCGTCTTGCAATTCGACATTGTTTTCGTACAATTTGTACATGCCTCCTTTTAGCTTCGTATAATCGGTCTCCCGGCGGACGGATATTCCAACACCGTCTGTTCCCCAATAGGCCATTCGGTAGCCAGTCTGAGTAAATTTGTCAAATACGGTTCGATACAGATCGTGCGGTGTATCGTATAAGCGTTGGAGCCCCAGGTTGATGGTCCAATATTTTTTTGGAATAATCTCCATTTCCACATTTTGGGTCTGGAGGTTGGTTTGATCACCGCTGATAGCCGAGCCAAAATTGCCGCCGGTCCCGTAGGCGACATCCCCCCAGGTCCAGTCGATCTCAAAGGAAGCGCGAAGGGTTACTTTGTTGTCAAATATACGGGGGGCGTACACGAAAAAAGGAAGAAAACGCTGCTCCGCATAAAAGCCCCGAATACTATCTGAGGTCACGGTCGTGTTGGCACCAAAAAGCCGGCCTACAATTTGTCCTTTCAGGAAATCATTGGCCGGAAACCAGTTGGCAGCCACGCCTTGGTTGTAGAAATACGCGTAAAACTGTAATTCTTTATTGGCTTTTGCTGGAAGTGCTTTATCAAAGGCTTGAAATCCGGGATTGATCTCGGTGTTTTGGGAAAATACGGCTGTGGTAACGAATAGCAGCGCGAGAAAAAGCGTAAAGATGGAGCGCATACGCATGAATGGATTGGGCCAAAAAATAGCAAGAATGTAGAAGAATGGGTTTGGAACCAGACGGATCCAAACCCATATAGAGGAATCGTTTACTTTACGCGAACATATTCCTGAATGTTGGCAGCGCCTAGAGGCACTCCGTTGAAGGTGGAGCTACCAAAGCCACCGGCTGCTGTTGGTTTGCCAGCGCCAATAGATGGAGTAGTCTGAATAATCTCGTATTTCAACTTAGTGTCATTGTCGGTTACCTCAAAAATACCTTCCGCGGTAATAGAAGTTGGGCTGGTTTGGTTGACAGTGATGTCGTAAATGTTACCAACGCCCGACTTTGTTTGTACATACGTTCCGGTAAGGGTGGTTTTGGAACCACCTTTCCATTGAGCCACTTCATACGTAGAGTTCGTGTTGAAGGTAGCAACGATGGAGTCGGCAAAGGTTGCCAAAATAGGCGCTACTGGATAGGACTTCCAAGTTCCCTGGATGCCTTCGCGGCAAGCAGTACAAACACCACCGCAGTCGACACCTGTTTCATCCTGGTTTTGAATTCCATCGGAGCAAGTGCCTTTGTTCTCTTCGTCTTTGCAAGATTGGAAGGTAAAGCCAGCGATGGCGAGGCCAAACAGCATTAATTTCAAAGCTTTCATAATAAGTTAACGTATTTATTGTTAGAAAAAGTGATAAATCTAGGCTTGGTTTACTAAGAGGTGCTGGCTGAAGTATTCCATAAATTCAGTAGGCTGTTCTATGAATGGACTGTGTCCGGTTCCTTCCATTACCAGCTCTAAATAATGGCCACCATCTACCGCATACCGGTCAAGCACGTGGCGCATCTGGCTAACCATAGGTTGGGGCGGGTAAAGCTCTTCCCCGGGGTAATTGGGAATTAGGCCTAATTTGCCGAGGGTGCCCATGCAAAAGAAGGACTGGTCCGAAACGATTTGATCATGTGAGCCTCGAATCCAGAGGATGGGAGGCTTATTAGCACAATACACAAAACGCTCCACAGCATCTTGAATGTATTTGGGGGACATGGCGTTAACAGGCCCCCATTTTCCAGGAGCCGCAAACGGGTAGTTTTCGGAAGGGACGCTGTCTCCAGGATAACGTTCCGGACCAATTTTTTCGCTGAGTACACCGTCCAGTAATTCCTCTTCCCAAGTGGGAACGAAGGGTGGTTTCCAGTAAAAAGTATTCATTATCACCCGGGGGGAAGCCTGTGGGTGATCGCTGCTCCGGTCTTGTTCGGCGATTAGCCGAGCAAATTCAGGATTCACCATTCCTCCACCGGAGCCTGCAAAATCAGGCCAGCAGGGCTGACCATCGATGGTTTTGGTGCCCCCAAATCCGAAGGGAGAACCTGGGTTAACCAATGTTGCGCTCCGTACTCGGTTAGCATCCCTGGCGATCAATTGTTGAGCGATTGCTCCGCCCAAGGAGTGCCCAATCAGGTGGTATCGCTTGATTTCTAAGGTGTCCAAAAGGCTGATCAAGTCTTCCACAAAATCTCCTAGGCCCTTGGTAGCATCAATTAGGAGGTCTTCTGTGTCTCCATACCCCCGCAGGTCAGGGGTAATGCAGCGGAAACTAGAGGGCATTTTTTCCATAATCTCCTTCCAAAAAATAGAGGAGGAGGCATTGCCGTGTACCATCAGCACAGGGATGCCCTCGTTAGGTCCGCTGGTCCGAACAGCGGTATGGAGGCGGGGTGTTAGAACTGTAAGGGTAGTTATGGCTGCCATTTTTTTAAGAATTGACGGTTAATTTTTCCTGAATCTGTTTTTGGAAGGGCCTCCAGGCGCTCAAAATGCTTGGGGACTTTGAATTTTGCCAGTTTATCCTGACAGAAGGCTTTTAAGGCCTCCAGGTCAACCGGTTGCTCCGGTGCATCCACTACAAATGCGCGTCCGACTTCTCCCCATTTTTCATCCGGTATGCCTACCACTGCTGCTTCGAGTACCCGCGGGAATTGCAATAGAATCCGTTCAATTTCAGCAGGATAAATATTTTCTCCCCCGCTCTTGTACATGTTTTTGATTCGGTCCACCACGTAGAGGTAACCTTCTTCATCCTGGTAAAGTTCGTCACCTGTTTTGAACCATTTTCCATCTTCCGAAAAAGCAGCCTGGGTTCCTTTTTCATTGTTCCAATAGCCGGGCATTACCATGGGGCCTCTGAGCCATAATTCGCCGGGAGTACCTCCAGGGGGTTGTATCTTGCCCTCTTGGTCCACTAATTGGATTTGAACATAGAAATTGGGTCGACCGATGGAGCCCTTTTTCCGAATCGCATCGTCTTGGTGGAGGGAGGTTAAGTTGGGGCCCACCTCTGTCATTCCATAGCCTTGCCGGACTGGCACCTGTTTTTGGTGCCATTGTTCTATCAGAGGCAGGGGCATGGGCTCTCCTCCAACAATCAAGTAGAGCATTTCTGGAAAGCGAGCCTGCTCAAAGGCGGCCTCTCGTGCCATCATTTGTAAGATCGTGGGGACACCCATAAATAAAGTGCAGCGTTCAGATTGCAGTAGCTCCAAGGCTACCGCTGGATCCAACTTTTTGAGCAGGCAAACATATGCACCGTGGTGTAAGAAGGGGGTAATTAATACGTTCCATCCACCGGTATGGAATGGAGGCATTACGTTTAGGGTCCTGCTTTCTGTATTTATGATGAGCGAAATAGCGGTATTTATGCTGTTCCAAAACAACATTTTATGCGTGTAAAGGGCCCCTTTCGGAAATCCAGTGGTCCCGGAGGTATACAGGATAAAAACGGGGTCCTCTTCCTGAATTTCAACGGAAGTATAGGTCTCCAGATTTTCATAGGCCAAAAGGAGGCGATCCAGGTCTTCCAATCGAACGACTGGCTGAGCCAATTCTGGGAGCAGGTGTCGAAATTTATCCTCGACCAAGATCAAGGAGGGTTGAGAGTCGTTTAACAGGTACTCGATTTCTGCAGCTGCCAGACGGTAATTCAATGGAACCAGAATAACACCTGTTTTTTGGGCAGTTGAGAATGCTGTGATGTATTCAAGGCAAAATTCTGCCAAAACGGCTACTCGATCCCCTTTTTGTAATCCTGCGATTTGCTGGAAATAGGCTGCCAATTGTGCAGACGAGCAGTGAAGCTGACTGTAGGTCAGGGTTCTACCGGTTTCGTGCTCCTTCACCGCTATTTTTTTAGGGCTATAAATCGCCCATTTTTGTGCCCAGTCGGGTTGCCAGCTCATCATAACTACAGTTCAAATAGTGCCGCACCAAAGGCCAAGCCGCCTCCGGAGCCTACAAAAATTAGTTTATCTCCTTTTTTCACCTTTCCAGCTTGCCTCCATTGGTCGAAGGCCATCGGTAGACAAGCAGAACCAGTATAACCATACTCGTGCATGATAGTCGCAGCGCGTTCGCGCGGCACCTCCAGACGATCCATAGTTTCGAAGATCGAATTTATGTTGATCTGAGTCAAGAAATAGTGATCTATATCATGTGGGACCATGTTGTTCTTCGCACAGAGCTCTAGAATCATTTTTGTCCATATTTCTGGATTCAATTCCTTGGGAAATCGGCGGACAAATTGCAATTGGTGCTCATGACGGTCTACCACTTCGTGGTTGATGGGCTGATGGGATCCCCCGGCATAGATTCCCATCCAACTATTGTACTGTCCTTGAGTCAGTAGTCGGCTCCCTTTGAATCCCTCCGTACCTTTACTCGCACCAACTACCACAGCTCCGGCACCATCGGCAAACAGCGTTACGGTTTTTTTATCCGTTAAGTTAAGGTACTTGCTCATGGTGTACGCGCCCACTACCAGGATATGCTCGTACTGCTCGTCGGACTGGATGTATTTTACTGCGACATCAAGGGCGGTAACGAAACCGGCGCAAGCTGTGTTCAAATCGAAGGTGCCTGCGTTTTGAAGGCCCATCCGATCCTGCACGACAGAGGCAGTGGAAGGAGAGATGTATTCGGGAGTATCGGTAGCCACGATCAGGAGATCGATTTTTTCTGGAGCTAAATTTGCCTCTTTTAAGGCCAGTTCAGCTGCTTTTTGAACCAGATCGGCGGTGCTTTCATCGTCTGAACACCAGCGGCGGCGGTAGATTTGTACGTTCTCGCGGAGCCAGGTGTCTACGTCCTCTCCGAGCTGTTCGTTGAACCACTGGTTTTCAATTACCCGCTCGGGGGCGTAGGATCCAGAGGACAGGATGATTGCATTACGCATAAGTTGAAGGGTGCTGCTTTGATGATGGTTGGTAGTATCCAAAAAGAACCTACCAAGTGGATTAATTTTAAGCTCGAAAGGTAGTGGAGAGTAGAAGGAACTACTTAGCCGACCGCGATAAATGGGGTGGTAGACTTAACTGATTATTTATGTAATTTGGTATTGTAAAAAATTGATTATAAATTGTTTACAAAATAAAATTAAGGGGTGGACAAAGGCAATAAGAAGGCCTTTCTTTTCGTTTGTTTTTTTGGCAATTAACTGCTTTTGTATTTGGTGAATTGTTTTTATGGAAAAATTATGAACGGAGAAAAAAGTTCTTTTTGGAAAATTAGGCCTGTTTATTATTTATTGGGGGCATTTTAGAATACATTACGACTATTAACTAGCATTTTCTTTTGACATCAATGAAATTTCCTTCTATTACCAGCATTTTTCAGGCGGTCCAGCGTGTGGTCCGCCGTTTTCCGATTCCCGTACTGGTGAGCTTGGTAGCTACCACTTCTATGTTGGCCTTTATTCACCACCTCGATGGTCCCAAGGAGGACACCATGTCTTGGTTGCTGAAGATTTGGATGGTGGGTCAAATTGGTTTATCCCTTACGTTAGGTGTTTCACTCTTTGGGGAGGCTACCCAACAGCGCCCTTCAGTTAAGCTGGGCTCCTTTGCCCTTTCTTTGGGCTTGTTGGGATGGTATTATTACACCGCCTATCACTGGGAGGACATCGGTGAAAAACAGATGATTCAATATGTCGGATTGGTATTGTCTGCGCATTTATGGGTCTCTTTCGCACCCTACCTTAACCGGTTTTCGGTGCAGCATTTTTGGGAATACAACAAGCAACTGCTCTCCGTTTTCGTGACCGGAATGTTTTACAGTTTGGTATTGTGGCTGGGACTGTCTGCCGGGATTTTAGCCACCGTGGAGCTGTTTCAGTTGGACATTTCGGAGCGGACGTACGCTTATTTGTTTGTGTTTCTGACAGGGGTGGTAAATACCTTTTTCTTTTTGAACTATGTACCGGAGCGGTTTGAATTGGAGCCAGAGGTTATTTCGGATAAAGGGGTGGAATTGTTTTGCAAATACTTTTTGATACCCATTACCTCTCTTTATTTTTTAATCCTGTATGCCTTCTCTGCCAAAATTCTATTCACTTGGACCTTACCCCGCGGATGGGTGAGTGCATTAGTCATTGGGTTTGCCAGCTTGGGTATTTTCACTTGGTTGTTGAATTACAAACTTGGAAGGGCCAGCACGAAAGGGATTTTTCAACCGTACGCTCGATGGTTTTGGCCCGTGATGCTGCCCATGATTGTGCTATTATTTGTGGGTCTCGGCAGAAGAATCAGCGATTACGGCTTTACTCCTCCTCTGGTAATTGGTGTGGGTGTAGGTATTTGGCTGACCTTGACGGCCTTGTATTTTGTGATTTCCCGAACAGATAACATAAAATTTGTTCCTGCTTCTCTCTTACTTTTTGTTTTGCTTTCTCTTTACGGGCCACTGAGCATGTTTTCTATCAGCCAACGAAGTCAAGAAGCGGAATTAGCCGAATTATTAGCGCCTTCCGGGCGTTGGGAGGCTGGACAGGCCCAACCTTCAGACAGCCTGGTGACGGCCGAAGTGCATAACCGAGCCTATAGTATTCTTCAATTCTTGACTAAATACCGTGATTTTAAAAGCGAAAAACCAAGCTGGTTAGCTCAGATGCCTGATTCTTTGTTGGTTGGTAAAGATCGATACTTGCCGGAGCAAATCTTAAACTGGATGCAGTTGAAGGTACAAGAAGGGGAGGATGAAAATAGGAACAGCGCTCTAAGGGTAGAGAATCCTATAGCGGATTTGCAGATTCCTGCTGGTTTTTCCAGCTTTTTTGAAGTGAATTTGGTTCGTGGAGAGCAAGAGCTAGAAAATATAGACAGCTCTGAGGTTCAATTGCAATTCAAGATTGATTCCAGTGGGTCAGGATTGCTGCTGGTACAATACCTTGGAGGACAGGAGAATCAGGTAGAGCGTTGGGATTTCCAGACCTTGCTGCAAGGATGGGATAAAGACAAGGGAAAAGGCGAGTTAGATCCAAACACAATGCTGTTGGTATTTGGAGACTACTACGACGTATGCCTGGTTCCGCGGGAAATCTGGTTTGGAAAAGAATCCGGTGTTTTACAGCTGGAGCAAATAGCAGGATTTGCTTTTTTGAGAAAAAAGTAGGCAAGGATGATCGGCTCGGGGGCTAGTTCGCTAATTGGGCTACGCCCCACCGCCGTTGAGTTAAGGAAATGAATTGCCCAATGTTGTTAATGTCACAGGGCTTCGCCCCTGTTGATTATTGCACCTCCTGGGGTTTTCTAGATAACAGAGCTACGCCCCTACCTGTTGTGTGCGTTGTTTTGGGTTATTGAGATGGCAGGGCTAAAGCCCCTTGGATTGGTGCATTATTCCCAATCGCTGCACTTAGATTTCAGGGCTAAAGCCTACGGCGGTTGAGTTAAGGAAATGAATTGCCCAATGTTGTTAATGTCACAGGGCTTCGCCCCTGTTGATTATTGCACCTCCTGG